>DATGTY010000079.1:0-3912 GCA_035301605.1 Chitinophagaceae bacterium
GGTTGCTCCATTTCCGGAGGAAAGGGTGCCGGCTTAAAATCTGCATAAAAATTTGTGCCATGCAGGTATTTGTTAAACTTTTTTACTTTCGGTTCCGTAACATGCAATTCGCCTAAATGCCCATAGGATCGGGAAAAGTCAAAACGATCTAACTGATTTCTTAGATAAGAATGACCTGTTTTACCGGAAATACCAGTTTTATAGCCTCTTGCTTTGACTGCATCCAATAAATCTTCTTCAAATACAGCATCCTGAATATTATGGTTACTTTTTACCCGGGTAGCGCTCGGGAAACGCCCGGTCTGCATAGCTGTTCTGCTGGGTACGCAAGCGGGTGCAGCACAATAGGCCTTATTGAACCAGGTTCCATTTTGCGCCAAAGAATCTAAAAACGGAGTGGTATCCAAGCCAAACCCTTCCCGTTTGCAGACATCTGCACGAAACTGATCACAGAGAATCATGATAATATTCGGAGGTTGACTTCCTGACCAGGATTGCATAAAAGAAGGAAGCATTGGCGTAAGTCCGAGTAAGCCCATTCTTTTAATCGCTTCCTTGCGGGTGATTTCTTTTTCCATAATGATTATACTTCAATCGAAATTAGCATCTGTACTTAATCCGGTTTAGGAAATACATGCACTCTGTTCGCCCAATCTTCCCACATACTATCCAGCCGATGCACTATTTCAGGATATTGTGCAGCAGAATCATTTAACTCTGTCGCATCCTCTGCAATATGATAAAGTTGCCAATCTTCATTTTTATGTCGTCTGACAATCTTCCATCCGCCACTACGGGCATAACCACTCTCAAAATGTTCATTATACAAGTCTTTGTGAGTCGGTGCATCTTTACTGCCTTTCAACACAGGAAGAAAACTTATTCCTTCTGTAGGCGTAATTTTATGACCATTATAATTCTTAGGATATTTTGCATTTGCTATATCTATAAAAGTAGCCATAAAGTCCATCACATGTCCCACATGATTATTTACACTCCCTTCTTTTAATTGAATTCCTTTTGGCCAATACGCTATCATTGGTGTTTTCACACCACCTTCATAAGAGTCGGCTTTCCAATACCGATAAGGCGTATTCGATACATTTGCCCAATGTGGCCCGATAGAAGCATAGGTGGTTTCCGGACCGGGCATGATTTCCTTCTCAGTATCATAGACTATTTTTCTGCCATCTCTTGTTTCTGACGGGCGATCAAATCCGGGACCGAAATTGGCACAAACTTCCGGACTGGCGCCATTATCACTTAAAAATAAGATCAACGTATTATCCAATTCGCCGGTAGCTTTAAGCGCTTTGATTATTCTACCTATGCCCTGATCCATACAATCTACCATGGCTGCATGAACTGCCATAGCACGAGCATCCCAGGCAGAATCCGGATTATTCGCCCACTTTTCTTTCAGGTGCCAACGAGGAGATAGCGGCGATTGGGTAGAATCTACCAATCCCATCTCAACCATTCTTTGGTAACGGGCTTCTCTAATCGCCTCCCACCCTTCTTTATAAGTATCTTTGTATTTCGCTATATCTTCCGGCTTCGCCATTAAAGGCCAATGCGCTGCATTTTCAGCTACATACAGGAAAAAAGGATTATCCTCTTTGCTCATTTGCTTAATAAAAGCCGCCGCAGTATCATTAATGGCATCCGTATGGTAATAATCATCCGGTACCGTTTTGACCGCCGTACTGTCATGTACCAGACTAAAGGGATCAAAATAATCCACTACCCCCCAAATCGTTCCATAGAATTTATCAAACCCTCTGTTGATAGGATATTGTTCTATAGGTGAAAAGGTCTCATGATAAGCCTGATGGTTCAACCAGTCTAATTGTTCTTGCCGGGTAGGTTGTGTAAAAGTATTGGAAACATGCCACTTGCCGGACATGGCAGTATTATACCCTGCCTTTTTCAATACTTCTGCAATGGTGACTGTATTTTCTGTCAGATATCCCCGATAACCGGGTTTGTGTTCATCCATTGTCATTTTACCGATACCGGCCTGTTGGTTGTACAAACCTGTCAGCAACGAAGCGCGCGTTGGACAACAACGAGAATCATTATAAAAATTCATGAACCGCACGCCATGCTCAGCCAACCAATCAATATTCGGCGTATGGATTTCACCGCCAAAACTGCCCGGATCTGAAAAGCCCATGTCATCGGCTAATATCACAACGATGTTTGGACGTTGATCTTCTTGCTTTTGCGGCGTATTGCAACACGCAAAAAAGCCCGCAAATAAAACCAGTAATATTGTGTTCGTTTTTTTCATATATTTATGTTTTAAAAATTATTCTCTGCATCATTTTGTTTTCTGTTTTAAGGACGTCTTCCTAAATCCCGGACGTGTTCCTTCTATTTCTTGTATATGTGCTAACTTCTTTTTCATTATTTCATTTAAATAATTTTACATTACTAATATATGTTATTTATCTATCAAAAAAACTTTTTGGCCCCCCATCCAGAATAACCCTTAAACTGAAATTAATATCCCTCATTTTGAACCAATTTAGGATTCGAATCCATCGTCTTTTGAGGAATCGGAAAAAGAGTCATATAGGACTTTGCATTATCATGTCCTCTATCTATGGCAGAAGATACAAATTTTCCCATTCTAATCAAATCCTGACGTCTTATGGCTCGCTCACTATAAAATTCCCAGGAACGTTCTTTTAAAAGCGCATCATTAAGCTCTTCCGTTGAGCCGAATTGTGCCAGAGAGAAATCATTTAGTCCAGCCCGCTCTCGAATCTGATTAATCAAATCGATAGATTTCTGATTAGGGCCATTTAATTCGTTTAAAGCTTCCGCCTTTGATAACAAAATATCTGCATACCTAATTTCCGGAACATCATTACCATGGTTGTTGCTTATAGCATTAGGATCCGGCCAATACTTAAGAGATCTTGTATTATTGTTATTTAATAATGATACGGTCTCTCCCGCCCGATTAATATAACTAGAAATAATAAGATTCTTTCTTTTATCTCCCGACTCAAAAGAATTATAAAAAACATCATACAATCTATATTGCGCCGCCCATATGTTCCAATTATCTTGCATCACTAATCCTGTTTTAGGATCTTTTTTAAAACTAGGAGGTAAAGCTCCATTAGCAAACCAATTTCCATTCCCATTAGGGATTTGCGGATCCACAAGAATAAACTCTTTATTCCGTTCATTCTCAGCTTTGAAGAGATCAGCATAGTTGGGATAAAGGGCATAATACTGTAAATTCATTAAAGAATCCGCCCAATTGACTGATTTCTGCCATTGTTTATTATTCAAATAAAACTTACAGAGTAAGGCCATAGCTCCACCTTTATTCGGCCGTCCATAATTCACTTCATCACCAGGTTTTGGGAGGTCAGGAATAACACTTTTTAATTCAGACTCGATGAAAGATTTTATTTTTTCATCGGTTGTTCGAGGCAGTTCCAAAGAGTCCTCTAAACTTAACCTTAACGGTACCGACCCAAACCAATCATATAGATGTGCATAACTAAGCGCTCTTATAAATTTAGCTTCTGCAGAATATCTTTCCTTTAACTCATCAGTGATCTTTGCTTCTTCAACATTGTCTAAAACAACATTGGCATTTCTTATAGCTCTGTAATTTCTTTCCCAAAAAGCTTCAAACTCTCCAGTAGAGGCACTCCATGTAAAATTAATAAATTGTACAGCCCCTCTGTTTTCACCACCTCCAGTCTCCCATTCAATATCTGTGCACCAATTTGTCGCATTTCTCACCCCATGTTCAAAACCTCCACTATAAAAACCTGCCGCCAAAGCGGCATCTAGCACAGATTCAAGTCCATCCTGTGTTTTTAGCTTATCAGGAGACAGTTGTGAATACACCGGTTCATCCAGCAATTTTTTACATGACATGAT
>DATGTY010000080.1:0-4508 GCA_035301605.1 Chitinophagaceae bacterium
TAATCAGCCATACTTCCGATGTTTTGGTCTCCTGGGATCCTTCTTTATATACTTCGAGTACAGATACGAGTGTGATTTATACTGTTCAGATATCAAAAGATTCTACTTTTCAATCCGAACCATTGTTTGAATTTACTACAGACACCACTGGTTTTCGATTGACAGATGAAAAGATTGAGGTTCGTCAAAAGTATTTTGCCAGAGTTAGAGCAAATAATTTGGGGGATCGACCCTCTTCCCAATGGGTGGTAAGTCATGGTTTCCAGATTCAGGGTATCCAAATCATGCTTACCAGAAAAACCAAAGTACAATCTACTAAGGTACAGCTGCATTGGATTCCTCAATCTGATATTAGTCAACTTGTATTGGTGGCAGATTCGATTCATGGTTTTGATACCACACGGATAAATATTACTTCCTCGGAAGTTTCTTCGGGTATTATAGAGGTGGATAATTTATCTCCCAATACCATTTTTCATGTCGAATTATATACCGACCAAAAAAGTGTGGGGTATGCCAATTTTAAGACAAAACCTGCAATAAACGGTCATATTGTAGATCTTAGCAGCATCACCGGGCGTCCGGAAATTTTATCGGATACACTCTCCAATATTCCTGCGGGTAGTGTTGTTCTACTTAAGAGAGGTGCCAATTATGCCTTTAATTCCGGCTATAGTTTCGAGAAATCAGTGACCATCATGAGTAAACCCGGTTTTACAGAACGAGCACATATAGATATGGATGGTTCTTCTTTGAATGTGGAAGAAGATCTAACTTTAGATTCGATTGTATTTAAAGATTTAACCATATCCGGAGAATATGGAAGCAGTTATTTATTGAATGTATCAAGAACATGTGAAGTAGCTAAAATAGAATTTAATAATTGTAAGCTAAATAACATGAGAGGGGTTTTCCGAATTAAATCTTCTAATGTAATTCAGGTAAATAATATTAATTACTTCAATTGTGTTATTGATAGTATTAATGGATATGGAGTAATGAATATAAATAACTCCGCTGCCCAGGTAAATAATATTCGACTTAGAAATACAACTATTTCTAATGCGCAGATTATCATTGCAGGAGAAGCAAATGTAGATTCTGTATTGTTTGGTCATTGTACTTTTTACAATGCTCCTGCACGGAGTGGTAAATTTACTGTTGATTTTGGGCATGACAATAAAGCGGCCTATGTCGGGTTTACATCTTGTCTCTTTGGAAAAACAGAGGGAACAAAGGGAGCGAGAATAGGAGATGGGGCTCAACTCTATGTATCTAATTCTTACAAGACAAATGATTATGAAAGTACCAGTAAAGATATAACGGGTTTAATCCTTTTTGATCAACCCTCCAATAAGGTGTTTAAAGATCCTAAAAATAGAGATTTTACCATTATTGATTCAAATTTTCCGGCAGTTGGGGATCCAAGATGGCTGCCTTAAATTGAAGTATAATTTTCTTTATTAAAAAAAATGAAAATGGAATGTCATAAAGGTGTTTTAAAGAAGCTGTTTGTTTGGATTAATTATATAACCATGTTTGTGGTGGTTTTTATTTTTTGCTCCTGTAAAGAATCAGAAAGTTTTCATAGAAATCCAGGCTCCCCCGAAGTCTCTGAAGATAATGACAGCACCTTTGTATCAGATTCAACGGATAATCCTATGGAAGACAAAGTTTTAGCTTTTCCGGGGGCAGAAGGAGGAGGTATGTATGCCACCGGAGGAAGAGGAGGGGAAGTTTATGAAGTAACCAATCTGAATAATGATGGTTTGGGTAGTTTAAGAGATGCCGTCAGTGAACCCAATCGAACGATTGTGTTTAGGGTATCAGGCATTATTCATCTTGAAAAGACGTTGGAGTTAAAAGAAGATAATATTACTATAGCCGGACAAACGGCACCCGGAGATGGAATATGCATTGCCGGTTATACATTTTCAATAGAAGCCAGTAATATTATTATTCGTTATATTAGATGTCGATTGGGAGACAAGACTGAAGATGAGGATGATGCCATGCACGCTACCGGAAAAAATATTCCTTTTAAGCTTCATGATATTATTATTGACCATTGTTCAATGAGTTGGTCAGAAGATGAAATTGGTACTTTTTATGGGATTAAAAACTTTACATTACAATGGAGTATTTTAAGCGAAAGTCTTTATCATTCTTATCACGATAAAGGCAATCATGGCTATGGTGGAATATGGGGAGGATATAATGCCACTTTTCACCATAATCTCATCGCGAGTAATAGCAGTAGAAATCCGCGTTTTTGTGGGAGCCGCTATACCGGAGTTCCGGATTCTGAAGTGGTAGATTTTCGAAATAATGTGATTTACAATTGGGGAAACATTAACTCGGTTTATGGTGGAGAAGGCGGACATTATAATATGGTCAATAATTATTACAAACCAGGTCCTGCAACCCCAGGTAGTTTAACGACCAGCTCCTCTAAAAATAAAAGGAATCGTATTTTAAATTACACAAGTTACTATTATTCAGAAGATGCAGCGGTTTATCCGGATACGCTTTGGGGCGGAGATTTTTACATTCAGGGAAATTATGTGGAGGGCTATCCAGATGTTACTGCGGACAATTGGACACATGGCGTTCAAAAAGATGGTTATTATAGAGGAAATCAATTAATTAAGCAGGCTAAGCAAGAAAAGCCTTTCCCTCACGCTGCGGTTAGAACACAAACTGCACAGCAGGCTTATCAGTCTGTTTTAGATAGTGCCGGAGCTATTTTACCCCAAAGGGATCCTGTAGATAAAAGAATAATTAAGGAGACGAAAGACGGAACTGCCACCTATGAGGGTGCTGCTTATGCACAAGTAGATAAGAAAGGTGTTTCTCATCCTTCAGGAATTATTGATTCTCCAGATGATGTGGGAGGCTATCCTGACTATCAATCTACAACGCCTCCGGAGGATGCCGATCATGATGGAATGCCCGATCACTGGGAAACAGAGAAAGGGCTTGATCCCAATATGGCAAAAGATAGAAATGACCATACCCTGCATCCTGATTATACCAATTTAGAAGTTTATCTAAACAATATTGATTAGAAGAAAATAATTCAAGAATGAAAAGTCTATTACGAAATAATTTTATCGCCTTCTTTCTTTTTATAGTGGTTATTCCTGCGGTAGCTCAACAAAAGATTCAAAAAGAAATTCATGAATATGTTTCTAAAGCACCTTTCGAGATGAAAGCACCTGAATTACCGGTTATCCCCAAATATAAGGTAAACATTAAAGACTTTGGTGCCGTAGGTGATGGCGAAACTCTAAATACGGAAGCAATTGATAAAGCAATCGAAGACTGCTCTCAGAAAGGTGGAGGAACGGTTGTTATTCCTGCCGGACTTTGGCTGACCGGCCCTATAGAATTAAAAAGCAACATCAATCTTCATGTCAATCAGGGAGCCGTTGTATTATTTAGTCGGGATCATTCCCTTTATCCTATTATTCGAACCAGTTCTTCCAGTCATACCTGGTTTGTTAAAAACCCGATATATGGGTACAATTTGGAAAATATTGCAATAACGGGAGAGGGGATTTTCAATGGATCTGGGGATACTTGGCGACCGGTAAAAAAATCAAAAAGGTCCCAAAAACAATGGAAAAGACTGCTAAAGTCCGGAGGTGTAGTCAGTGATGATGGTAAACTCTGGTGGCCTAGTAAAGAAGGTTTAAATGGGAAAGAACAATATAAAAAAATAAAAAAAGAGAAAGGAAAGGATGCGGAAGCTAGTGATTTTTTACCGGTAAGGGATTATCTGCGTCCTTACATGGTTTCTATCGTTGATAGTCGTAATATTTTAATCGATGGTCCTACTTTTATGAATGCGCCTATGTTTGCATTGAAACCAAGAGGATGCCATAATTTAGTGATTAGAAATGTTAAAATAAATAACGAATGGTATGCCCAAAATGGAGATGGTATAGATTTGTCTGCCTGTACCAATGCCATCGTTTATGATTGTACAGTAAATGCAGGAGATGACGGAATTGCTATGAAATCCAGCCGATCTTCCTCGGATCAGACAGATACGGCTTGTTTAAAAAATATTATTATTGCGGACTGTATTGTCTATCGTGGACATGGCGGCTTTGTGATAGGAAGCAATACGGATGGAGGAATGGAAAATATCTTTGTAAATAATTGTAGTTTCATCAATACCGATATTGGCATTAGAGTAAAAAGTGGAGAAGGAAAAGGAGGAAAAGTACACGATATATACATTGAAGACATTTATATGGCAAATATTAAGAAATCTGCAATCTTATTTAGTACCTATTATGAAGATAAAGGAACCAATAGCAATCTGTCAAAAAAAGACCTCTCTCATTTGGATATTCCGGAATTCAGCCATTTTTATATGAATCATATTTACTGTAATGGAGCAAAAGAAGCACTTTCAATGCGGGGATTGCCCCAGGTCCCAATTCATCATATACGCTTTTCTAATGTGAATATTAATGCTGATCAGGGTATTTCTGCTA
>DATGTY010000081.1:0-5411 GCA_035301605.1 Chitinophagaceae bacterium
CATCCTACTGCGTAAAATATTTTACTGAAGAAAAAGGCTATGAAGTGCATACGGTAACTGTAAATACCGGAGGTTTTGATAACAGAGAATCAAAGGAATTAGAAGATAAAGCGTTGGATTTAGGTGCCAAAACCCATAAAAATATTGATGTTTCCAAGGTTTATTATGAAAATGCAATCAAGTATTTGGTCTTTGGAAATGTATTGAAAAATGGAACTTATCCTATTAGTGTGAGTTCTGAGCGAATGACACAGGCAAAAGCGATGGCAGAATATGCATTGACACTGAATGCAGATGCGATTGCACATGGCAGTACAGGTGCAGGAAATGATCAGATTCGTTTTGATATGATGTTTCATATCATTTGTCCAAATCTTGAGATTATTACCCCCATACGTGATATGCAATTGAGTAGGAATGAAGAGATTGCTTATTTGGAATCTAAAGGAGTGGATATGAATTTCGCAAAAGCAAAATATTCTATCAATAAAGGTCTTTGGGGAACATCCGTAGGTGGAGATGAAACCTTAACTTCCAGGAAAGCACTGCCGGAAGAAGCTTATCCAACGCAGGTTACCAAAGAGGGGAATGAAGCCCTGAAACTCACTTTTAAAAAAGGAGAATTAAAGGCTATTAATGATGCAACTTTTGATCATCCGGTTGCGGCTATTCAGGCATTAGAAAAATTGGCCGCGCCTTATGGTATTGGTAGAGATATTCATGTGGGAGATACAATTATTGGAATTAAAGGAAGGGTGGGCTTTGAAGCTGCTGCCCCTGTTTTGATTATAAAAGCACATCATCTGTTAGAGAAACATGTCTTGACAAAATGGCAATTGATGTGGAAAGAACAATTGGGTAATTTTTATGGAAATTACATGCATGAAGGTCAGACTTTAGATCCTGTTATGCGTGATATTGAAGCCTTTCTGCAAAGTTCTCAGGAACAGGTTTCCGGAGATGTATTTATTCAGTTATATCCTTATCGTTTTGAATTAGAAGGAATCGAATCTCCTCATGATTTGATGAACAATAAGTTTGCTGCCTATGGGGAAACTAATAAAGGATGGACCGGTGATGATGTTCGTGGTTTTTCTAAAATATTTGCTAATCAAACAGCTATTTGGAAGAATGTGAATGATTAATGATGAGTGACAGAGGATACCGTTATCAGTTATCGGTTTTCAGTCATCGACTCACACAGTAAAGTATGTTCAGTATTCAGTAAAATACAATCAACTATGAAAAAAATAAAAGCCGCCGTCATAGGAGCTTCTGGATATGCAGGAGGAGAGATGGTGAGAATATTATTAAACCATCCGAATGTGGAGTTGGCTTACGTGCATAGCAGGAATAATGCCGGGAAACCTGTTTATGAAGTGCTTCCCGATTTATTGGGAGAAACGGAAATGACTTTTGTGAATGAATTTAACTGGGATATTAATGTAATCTTTTTCTGTATGGGGCATGGAGCTTCCGGTCAGCTATTGCAGGAGATTGAGATTCCCGACCATGTGCATATTATAGATTTGAGTCAGGATTTCAGATTAGGCGAAACCACACAAAACAGAAATTTTGTTTATGGTTTACCGGAATGGCAGAAGTCAAAGATTCAGAAAGCACATGATATTGCCAATCCGGGATGCTTTGCAACGGCTATCCAATTGGGGCTGTTACCATTGGCTAAAGCCGGACTATTGAAAGAAATTCATACGACCGGAATAACAGGTTCTACAGGAGCCGGTCAAAAATTACGTCCCACAACACAACATAGTTGGAGACAGGGGAATGTGAATGCTTATAAAACTTTAACCCATCAGCATCAAAAAGAAATAAAACAAACTTTTTCGGCTTTACAACCCGACTTTGATTGTCCTTTGAATTTTGTTCCATGGCGTGGAGATTTTACCCGTGGGATATATATTACTTCTTATCTGGATTGTGACTTATCTCTAGAAGAAGCCTATCGATTATATTTTAATTTTTATAAGGAGGCACGTTTCACCCATGTCAGTGAAAAAATGATTGATGTAAAACAGATTGTCAACACCAATAAATGTTTTATCCATCTGGAAAAAGAAGGCAATAAAATAGTTATCCATTCAGTAGAAGATAATCTAATCAAAGGAGCCTCCGGACAGGCTATCCAAAATATGAATTTGATGCTGGGTTTTGAAGAAGATGCAGGACTAAGGCTGAAAAGTGTTGTTTTTTAAGCCACTATCCCCCTAAAGGGGGAATTTATAACTATTATAAGTCTATAGGATATGAAGAAAAGTATGTTTTATGGTGCCACTCCAATCAGGTTTACTAATTCAGAGGTAACTAAAGAAGTAGAAAAGATTTTAGCAACAATTAAAGATTATATAAAATTAAATATGAATATTAATAAAATTAAAAAAGGGAGGGCAATCGAAAGTTCCCCCTTAAAGGGAGGTAGGGGGTTATGAACCTATACAACGTCTATCCACTATTTGATATAACCCCTATAAAAGGAGAGGGAAGTTACTTATGGGATGCCGAAGGGCAAAAATATCTTGATCTTTATGGCGGACATGCTGTAATTTCTATCGGACATACCCATCCTCATTATGTGAAAAGAATAACAGAGCAATTAAATAAGATTGGTTTTTATTCTAATTCTATTAAGAACCCGATTCAAAGTGAATTGAGTGATAAATTAGGCGCTATAAGCGGCTATATGGATTATCAGCTTTTTCTGTGTAATTCCGGAGCCGAAGCGAATGAAAATGCATTAAAGTTGGCATCTTTTGCTTCCGGGAGAAAAAAAGTAATCGCTTTTAATAAAAGTTTTCATGGTAGAACGTCTGGAGCAGTTGCTGCTACAGATAACCCAAAGATTGTATCTTCCTTTAATACCGGACATGAGGTGGAATTTATCCCGCTAAATGATAAAGAAGCGGCAGATAAAGCTATAAATGAAGAAGTAGCTGCAGTAATTATCGAAGGTATTCAGGGGGTAGGTGGAATACAATTCCCAGAGAATGATTTCTTAGCCTTTTTAAGAAAAAAGTGTGATGCGGCAGGATCTTACCTGATTTTAGATGAAGTGCAATCAGGTTATGGAAGAAGTGGCTATTTTTTTGCACACCAAAGTGCGGAAATAAAACCTGATTTGATTACTACGGCCAAAGGAATGGGAAATGGATTCCCCATTGGAGGCGTATTGATTCACCCGAAAATAAAACCCTGGGCAGGACAGCTGGGGACTACTTTCGGTGGAAATTATCTGGCGTGTGTAGCCGGGTTGGCTGTTTTAGAAGTCATTGAGGAAGAAAGATTAATTCAAAATGCAGAGAAATTAGGCAAATATCTATTGCAAGAATTGAAATCTTTTTCTTCATTAGAAAATGTGAGGGGGCGTGGCTTGATGATTGGATTCAACCTGCCGGAGAATCTTCTGGGACTTCGTAACGATCTTTTGTATAAATATAAAATTTTTACTGGCGCAGCAGGAAAGGAGGTTATTAGACTTTTACCTTCCTTGGGATTGAGGAAAAAAGAAGCAGATGAATTTTTGGAGGGGCTTTCTGATGCGTTGAAGAACAGTAAACAGTGAATAGTGTTCAGCTTGCCAGCCATAGCTTTAGCGAAGGCAGGTGTAAACTAAGGATCATAAGCAGTTGTGCATAAAGCCTAAAGCATTCAACTTTCCGCTTTTCACTCTTGGCTTTCCAAACATTTTGCATTAAAAGGCAACTATTTCCTTAACTTTGTAACCTTTAGAGAACTTATTGACGATTGAATTGATTTATGAAGAATTTTAGGAACTTTTGCATTATCGCACACATTGACCATGGAAAAAGCACTCTGGCAGACCGACTCTTAGAATCGACCAAAACGGTTTCTGATCGGGAAATGATGTCACAGGTGTTGGATGACATGGATCTTGAGAGAGAGAAAGGAATTACAATCAAGAGCCACGCCATTCAAATGATTTATCCATCCAGTGGCGTGGATTATACTTTGAATTTGATAGATACACCCGGTCATGTGGATTTTTCTTATGAAGTTTCTCGTGCTTTAGCTGCTTGTGAAGGAGCATTAGTTTTGGTAGATGCCTCTCAGGGTATTCAGGCGCAGACTATTTCTAATGTTTATCTGGCTTTAGAAAATGATTTGGAGATTATTCCGGTCATCAATAAGGTTGATATGGAAGGGGCTCAGGTAGAAGAAGTGAAAGATCAAATTATGGATCTTTTGGGCTGTGATGAAGATGAAATTTTGCTGGCTTCCGGGAAAACGGGTGTAGGGGTTCCCAAGATATTAGAAACTATTATCAATAAAATACCTGCACCAAAAGGTGATGTCGATGAGCCTTTGCAAGCGCTGATTTTCGATAGTATGTTTAACTCTTTCAGGGGAGTAATTGCTTATTTTAGAATTTTTAACGGCACACTTCGGAAAGGAGATAAAGTTAAATTCGTAAACACGGGTAAAGAATATAGTGCAGATGAAATTGGTATTTTAGGACTCAAGCAAGAACCCAGAGATGTGGTAAAAGCTGGCAATGTGGGTTATATTATTACAGGAATCAAGGATGCCAAGGAAGTTAAAGTTGGGGATACGATTACTTTGAAAAAAAATCCGTGTTTGAATGTAGTGCAGGGCTTTGAGGAAGTAAAACCTATGGTTTTCGCCGGGATTTTCCCTATCAGCAATGATGATTTTGAGGAACTTCGGGATTGTATGGATAAATTGCAATTGAATGATGCCGCATTGGTTTACGAGCCTGAAACTTCTCAGGCGCTGGGATTTGGGTTCCGCTGTGGTTTCCTGGGGATGTTGCATTTAGAGATTATTCAGGAAAGATTGGAACGTGAATTTAATCAAAATGTCATTACTACGGTTCCCAATGTCAGCTTTATAGGCTATAAAACCAATGGGGAGAAGGTAACGATTGATAATCCCACAGAGATGTTAGAACCTTCTGTCGTAGATCATATTGAAGAGCCCTTTATCGAAGCACAGATTATTACCTTGCCAGATTATATTGGCTCCGTTATGACTTTATGTTTGGGTAAAAGAGGAATTTTGAAGAATCAGGTCTATCTGACACAAACCAGAGTAGAATTATCTTTTGAAATGCCTTTGACCGAAATTATCTTTGATTTTTATGATCGATTAAAGTCTGTAAGTAAAGGTTATGCTTCTTTTGATTACAGTCCTCTGGATTATAGAACCTCGGATATTGTAAAAATGGATATTCTCTTAAATGGCGATAAAGTGGATGCCCTGAGTGCATTAATTCATAAAAGTCGTGCACGCGATTTTGGAAGAAAACTCTGTATTAAACTGAAAGAACTCTTGCCGCGTCAACAATTTAAAATTGCCATACAGGCTGCTATTGGTGCAAAAATTGTTTCCAGAGAAACCTTATCCGCCATGCG
>DATGTY010000082.1:0-9230 GCA_035301605.1 Chitinophagaceae bacterium
CTATTTTTCAAAGCTTTGATGATTTAAAAGAAGGGGAGGCGTTTGTTATTCATAATGGTCATGATCCAAAACCCTTGTATTATCAATTGAAAGCAGAGCGTGGAGCTATTTTTGATTGGGAATATCTTAACGAAGGACCGACGTGGTGGGAAATTAAAATTTCTAAAAAAATACGTTCCCATGAAGCAGAAGAAACCATTGGAGAAATAGCCGGAAAGGATTTGCGTAATGCTGAAGTTTTTAAGGAATATGGTTTAGAATTTTGTTGTGATGGTAACAAGCCATTGTCTGAGGCTTGTGCAGAGGTAGGTGTTGATGAGGAAGAAGTGAAAAAAGCGCTAGATAAAGTTGTTAAATCCGGATCTGAAGTCGGTCATGATTATAACAATTGGGAATTAGATTTTCTGGCAGATTATATCGTCAATGTGCATCATAAATATGTGAGGAAATCTGCACAGATGTTTACTGATTTGTCAAAAAAAATAGCCACCGTTCATGGAGATTCACATCCTGAACTATTTAAAATAAAAGAACATCTGGATACTTTATTAGCGGATATGCTGGCACATCAAAAGGAAGAAGAAACGGTTGTATTCCCTTTTATTCGTCAGATTGTACAGGCAGAGGATCAGAAAGAAATATTAGCAGATAAAGATTCTATTGAAGAGCCGATAAGATTGATGAAAGATGAGCATAAAGCGGTAGCTAAACATGTACATGCCATAGAAGAACTTTCTGATAGTTACAAAGTTCCAGCTGATGGCTGTGAAAGTTATCGTCTTTATTTCAATAAGTTGAAGGAACTGGATGATGATTTGCATCTGCATATTCATTTAGAAAATAATGTTTTATTTCCAAAAGCTCTGAAGAAACAGGCGGCATTGAACTAAAAAATGGTAAACGGTGGAGATACGGGAAATTATTAAAGGAGGATATAATTTTAGGTTCCGTAGGAAATATTCAGATGTCAGAAGAAAAGCTTGGTAATTAAGATTTTAATATCTTATATTTGAAGAAAAGAATTTTTATGGGAATTGTCGAAATTTTTAACGGAAAGGAGAGCAAAGTTTTAAAGGCAGTGATTCCTGCAGGGAAAAGAATGCCTACTCATTATGCGTCCTCTGAGGCTTTTGTAATGGTAACAAAGGGAAAAGGGGAAATTATTTTTAGTAATAAAGAGTATCAACTGAAAGAGGGGAGTACGATTGAAATTCCTGAAAGAAAGCCGCATACTTTACATATTATAGAGGATTTTGAGGCTTATATTGTATTGGGTAGCGGAGCTAGCTTAGAATATGTAAACCACTCTGCTAAAATGGCGATGGAAAATGACTAAGATTAATAGGAATACAAAAATAGCTATTCTGATAAGAAAAGATAAGAAGGCTATTGATGTTTTGGCCAAGGTTTCTTCAAAATTCGAAAGGCTTCGGAATCCGGTTTTGAGAAAACTACTGGCCGGTAGAACCACCATTGGACATGCTGCGAGTATCGGAGGCTGCAAGGTGGAGGAGATTGCAGAAGCACTGAAACCTTTAGGGTTTGAATTTCAACAATTGGAAGAGGAAGAGCAAATAGAAAAAGGGGGAGTACCCGATTTTGTGAAGAGCATGAAGGAGACAGATTGTGAGACTTTGGATGTTAGAGATGATATTGAAGCCGGAAGAGATCCTTTGAAACTCATCATGGAGGTGATAAAAACGCTTCCGGATGATAAAATCTTAAAAATTATTAATTCTTTTGAACCTACCCCCTTGATTAATGTATTGGGAAAAAAAGGTTACGAAAGTTATATTAAAACTATTGAGCCGGAAGAAGTGCATGCCTTTTTTAAATTAAAGAGAGAAGAAGGAAAAGGGGACTTGGATCAGGAAGTGCCTGATTTGGTCGCGGAGGAAACTTTTAATCAGCAATTAGAAAGTTTTGGAGAGAAGGTGACTCCGGTAGATGTCAGGATGATGGAAATGCCAATGCCGATGGTAACCATACTGGAAGCCCTGTCTGCATTGCCGGAAGATTTTGTTTTATCTGTACAACATAAGCGAATCCCTGTATTTCTTTTTAGTGAATTAAAGGATCGAAATTTTGATTATATGGTGTATCAGGCAGAAGAAGATGATGTCAAGCTGTTAATCTTTCATAAAAAATAAGGAGAGATGATACCTTTTGGAACACAAAAAGCACCGGGACCGGCCGTAGTCTTACCTTATTATGGAACTGCTGCAGTCTCATTTCTTATACTTACCGTGCTATTGTTGTTATCAGCGGGACATTTTACCGGTCATTTTTTTCAGCCTCATATTTTAGCTATTACGCATCTGGCAACTTTGGGTTGGGGAACCATGCTCATTTTTGGTGCATCGCATCAGCTGCTGCCGGTTGTGATGGAAGTTCATTTATATAGTGAGAAGTTAGCCAAAATTTGTTATTGGCTGCTTTTGCCGGGAGTTATTTTATTGGTATTCTCTTTTTGGTTCTTTTGGGTCGGTTGGACTATGCAGGTAGGAGGGCTTCTTGTTCTTTTGGCAACCATACTTTATGCAATAAATGCCTATCGTACTGCAAAGCAAAATAAAAAATGGAATCTGCCGGCTGAATGTATGGTGACGGCTGCCTGGTGGTTGGTAATTACTGCACTTTTGGGCACCTTATTGGTGTTTAATCTGCGGTATAGATTTTTTCCTGCCGGAGATATTTTTTATTTAAAAGTGCATGCTCACCTGGGAATCGCCGGTTGGTTTTTACTTTTGATTATGGGCGTTGGCGGAAAACTTATTCCCATGTTTTTGCTCTCTCATAAAGAACCCGGAATTTTTGTAAAGGTTTCTTATTATGGGATAAATATTGCTCTGCTGGGATTTCTAATCATGGCTTTTGTGTTTAATACACTGGCTTATTGGCCTGTATTTGCACTTATTGGTGCTGTATCTGTTCTCAGCTATATCGTTTTTGTTCGAAAAGCATATAAAGAAGCGGCTCGAAAGAAGACGGAATTGCCAATGACCATTACTTTAGTGGCTATTGGGTTGATGATACTTCCCATTACTTTATTGTTGGTTTTGGCTCTGTTGCCCAAGGGAAATCCGGAGGTAGTTCCTTTGAGTTTAGCCTATGGAATAAGTGTGTTTGGCGGTTTTATTACTGCCATTATTCTTGGTCAGACCTATAAGACCTTGCCATTTATCATTTTTATGCATCGATACAAAAAACTAATTGGAAAGATGAAAACCCCTCTCCCTAAGGATTTATATAAACATCATTGGGTAAAGTATCAGTTTATTTCGTATATAGTAGGAATTATTCTGACTATTGTCGGGGTTATATTACAGGAGGAATTACTTATTATATTGGGTAGTATAGGGCTTGTTTTAACAGCTGTTTTTTATAATATGAATGTATTTTTTACGTTGACACATAAACCTAAGGAGGAAAATAAAGATGACGGAAGAAGAACAAAACAAAAGCGTGGATCCGTACGCATCGTTGAAGGATAACGTTGGTCAGATATTACATAATGTTATCGATCCTGAAATAGGTCTGGATATCATGACCATGGGGTTGGTATATAATGTTGATTTTGAGGAGGATGAAAATACGATTCTTGTTGTGATGACTTTGACCACCAGAGGTTGTCCTTTTGGACCAATGATTACGCAGAATGTAAGTGATTTATTGCAAGACGAATATCCGGATAAGGATATTCATATTCATATGGTTTGGGAACCAAAATGGTCGGTGGATATGATTAATGATGAAGGAAAAGCGCAGCTGGGGATGATTTAATCTGCAAGCTACTAGTCTGCGTTCCAACAGCTGTTTGTTTACCGATAGCTTAAAAAAGAGGAAATAGAATGCGAATTACATGCTTTAGCCAATTATAGCTGTTATAATAATTCATTGTTAAAGTATAAAATATGATAATAATTAATTTTTATTTTATTGGTAGTAGCCTTTAGCTCTTTAGCCGTACAATGTAGAAGAAATAATTCTTCCCCGGGGAATTTTACAGATTGTCTTAAAACCTGTGCATATATCATGTTTTTCATATTCTATGAGTTAAAAAAAAATCAAAAAATTAACTACATATTAATCATAATATTCATGCGTATTAATATAATGTGTTCCTTGGAAAGGTCGTATGAATGATGCTTGTGACGAAAGTATCCGGATTGGAAAACATGTATTTTCTAAGAGTTCAGTCATCCACTTGATAATTAACAAACAGGCTCGTTTTTTACCAATTATAATTATTTCAATTATTGGGCTTTATTTTATCTCCAAAATATTATTGTCAAATATTTTTCTTTACCTTTGCGTCCCATTTTTAAACATTAAAAGAATAATACATGAAAAAGCTATTCATTTTAACTGCTCTAGTAGGAGTTGTGGCCCTAACTTCTTGTGGCGGATCTGGAAATAGTAATGGCAATTCTGCTGACTCATCTCAGAGTACAATTGAATCAACCGTTAACAGTACCACTGAAACTGTTAAAGCAGGTGCTGATTCTGTTGGTGCTGCTGTTGGTAATGCAGCTGATAGCGTAAGTACTAAAGTAGATTCTCTTACAGAAGGTGAATAAGGCTTAAGTTAAATAACATCGAATAAAAAGAGTCTCGCATTGGCGGGACTCTTTTTTTTGTAGAAGATGAGATTGGTTTTGTACAAAAAGTAATAATGTTGTAACTTGCTGAGGTTAATATTAGACAAGTTGATATAATTTTTGAAAAAATAAAAATAAATAATTATGCCATATGGTAGTTGTGGAACGAAGATAAATGGCAATCCGGCAAGTACGAAGAAATATTGTAGTGGTGGTTGTAATAAAAGAGAGGTTTATGATTGGTTGGCGGATATTCCGCAGAGTGATCAATTGACTCCTTTTAATATTGTGGAAATAAGTTTTAATAAAGGCAGTAGAAAAGAATTTTTTCGAAATACAATGCATCAGACTTTTCAAAAGGGACAAATGTTAGCAGTAGAAGGAGTTGGAGGCTTTGATGTGGGGCAGGTTTCTTTGTCGGGTGAATTGGTTCGCCTACAAATGAAAAGAAAGAAAGTCAATAAAGATGCCGAGTTAAAAAAAATACTGCGAACAGCTACAGAATCGGATTTAGAAGCTTTTCATACCAATAAAGACCGTCAGAAAGCGATATTGGTTCGTTCTAGAGTGATTGCGAGGAAGCTTGAATTGAAAATGAAGATTACTGAAATTGATATGCAGGCAGATGGTAAAAAAGCTACCTTTTATTATACTGCTGATTCCAGAGTGGATTTCAGACAATTGATTAGAGAATATGCTTCTGAGTTTCATGTGAAAGTAGAAATGAGACAGATTGGAGCTAGGCAGGAAGCGGCTAAATTAGGTGGAGTAGGAGCCTGTGGCAGAGAATTGTGTTGCGCTTCTTGGTTGCATAACATGAAATCCGTGAGTACATCTGCTGCCCGATATCAAAACCTTTCTATTAATCAAAGTAAATTATCCGGATTATGTGGTAGATTGAAGTGTTGTTTGAATTTTGAACTGGATATGTATTTAGATGCATTGCAGCATTTCCCAAATGATGCGAATAAATTACAAACAGAACAAGGGACGCTGTATCTTCAGAAAAAGGATATCTTTAAGGAATTAATGTGGTATTCTTATACCAGTTCACATAAGCAATATCCTTTATCTATCAAAAGAGTGCTGGAAATTCAAAAAATGAATAAATCCGGAGAAAAAGTTGAGGATCTTGATCCTGTGGTGTTAGAATCTAAAAAAGGAGAAGAAGAACATTCTTTTGTAGATGTGGTAGGTCAGATTAGTTTGAATTCATTAGAGCGTGGTCAGTCTAAGAAAGGAAGAGGAAAACGAGGACGACGTTATAATAAAAATAATAAAAGACGAAATAATCGCAGGAGACGTAGTTAGTCTTGTATGAATGCCTTAAAAAGCATATCTTTGTGAGTTTTTGAGGAGAAAATTGAATACTGTATAAGTTGAAAATATATGGAAGAAAATAACCTTGAATCTCAGGGGGGAAGAATCATTCCAATTAATATTGAGGAACAAATGAAATCGGCCTATATCGACTATTCTATGTCGGTTATCGTAGGTCGTGCGCTCCCTGATGTTAGAGATGGATTAAAACCCGTTCATCGTCGTGTGTTGTTTGCGATGCATGGAATTGGCCTGTTGCATAGTAAACCAACCAAAAAATCTGCGCGTATTGTCGGAGAGGTTTTGGGTAAATATCATCCGCATGGAGACAGCTCAGTGTATGATGCCATGGTGCGTATGGCACAGCCTTGGAGTATGCGCTATCGGCTTGTCGAAGGACAGGGTAACTTCGGTTCTCAAGATGGAGATGGCCCGGCAGCAATGCGTTATACAGAAGCGCGGTTGCAGGAGGTTGCTGAAAACATGTTGGGGGATATCAAAAAAGATACGGTTGATTTTACACTCAATTTTGATGATACTCTGGAAGAACCTGCTGTATTGCCGAGTAGAATTCCGCAGCTGTTGGTGAATGGTGCTTCCGGAATTGCTGTTGGAATGGCAACGAACATGGTGCCTCACAATCTTTCAGAAGTCATTGATGGGTGTATCGCTTATATTGAAGATAATGAGATCTCCATCGATGATTTGATGCAACATGTGCCGGCACCAGATTTTCCTACTGGCGGAATAATATATGGTATGGAAGGCGTAAAAAAAGCCATGCATACCGGTCGTGGTAGGGTTGTCCTCAGAGGAAAGGTAGAAGTGGAGACTTCTCAAACAGGAAAGGAAAGGATTGTTATTAATGAAGTGCCTTATCAGGTGAGTAGAGATGCCTTGGCGGAAAAAATAGGCAAACTCGTTAATAACAAAGTCATTGAAGGAATAACGCATGTTTCTAATCAATCTAATAAGAAAGGAACCCGCATTGTAGTAGAACTTAGGAAGGATGCGATATCTCAGGTTATTATTAATAAACTGTATAAGTATAGTGAATTACAGACTTCTTACGGAATCAATAACGTAGCCCTTGTTAATGGAAGACCGGAAATATTAAATCTGAAATCTTTAATTAAAGAATTTGTTGATTTTCGTCATGAGGTTATTGTCAGAAGAACGAAATACGAATTAAGGGAAGCCGAGAAGAGAGCACATATTTTAGAAGGTTATCTGATAGCCTTAGATCATTTAGATGAGATTATTTCTCTGATTAGAAATTCTAAGACACCGGATGAAGCTAAAGCCGGGTTGATAGAAAATTACGAATTCTCGGAAATACAAGCAAAGGCTATTTTGGATCTTCGTCTGCATCGTCTTACCGGCATGGAGCGGGATAAGATTAAAGCAGAATATGAAGAGCTCGCCAAACAGATTAATCACCTTCGTGAAATCCTTTCTAATGAAGGTTTGCGTATGCAAATCATCAAGGATGAATTATTGGAGGTGAAGAAGAAATTTGGAGATGAGCGGAAAACTGATATAGAGTTCCGAGCCGATGAAATGAGTATAGAAGATATGATTGCTGATGAAGATGTGGTGATTACTATTTCTAAATTGGGATATATTAAAAGAACGTTGTTAGAAAATTATAGACAACAACGACGTGGTGGACGAGGTCATATTGGTAGTAAAGCCAGGGAGGAAGATGTTATTGAGCATTTGTTTATCTCTTCAACACATTCTACTTTGTTGTTCTTTACCGAACAAGGACGTTGTTTCTGGCTTCGGGTTTATCAAATTCCAGAAGCAGGAAGGCAAAGCAAGGGGAGAGCTATTCAAAATCTGGTGAGTATTCCTCCGGATGATAATGTTCGTGCTATTATTGATGTTCATAAATTAAAGGATAAAGAATTTGTAGAGAATCATTATATCATTTTAGGAACGCGAAAGGGGATTATTAAGAAAACAAGGTTAGAAGATTTCTCCCGACCACGCCAGAATGGTATTAATGCCATTACAATCAATGATGGTGATGAGCTGTTGGAAGCCAGGTTAACAGATGGGGATAATTATGTGATGATGGCCGTCAAAAGTGGTAGAGCAATTCATTTCCATGAAGAAAAAGTACGGGCAACAGGAAGAGGTGCTATAGGAGTGAGAGGTATAGAAGTGAATGCCACAGATGATGAAGTCGTTGGCATGATTTGTGTGAAAAAAGACTCGGAAGTAGAGAATAAAACCGTATTGGTCGTTTCCGAAAACGGGTATGGAAAACGAACACAGGTGGAAGATTATCGCATTACCAACCGCGGAGGTAAAGGGGTCAAAACTTTGAATATTACCGAAAAGACCGGAAGCCTGATCGCTATGCTGGGAGTGGAAGAAATTGACGACCTGATGATTATTTGTCATTCGGGAGTTGCTATAAGAATGGCAGTGAGCAGTATTCGTGAAGCAGGTAGAGCTACTCAGGGTGTGAAATTAATCAGACTTGATAAAAATGATAAAATTGCTGCAGTAGCTCCAGTTCGAAAAGAAGATGATTTATCGGATGAAGAAAATGAGGAGGGAAATGTGGAAGATGGAGAAAATAATCAGACTGATAACGAAACAGAAACACCTTCTGATAATATAGATTCGGAATAATTCTTATTATTAAACAACAACTAAACTTTGAAAAAAAATTCATTATGAGCTATCAAAAAACAATAGTAGCTACGCTCTTATTGGCTTTCGCTTTCTCCGGAGCTATGGCGCAAAATAAAAATGTACGTAAAGCCAAACGGGCATTTCAAAAAGGAGATCTGAAAGAAGCTAAAAGCCTGATTATACCAGCAACAACGAATGAAAAAACCGTTGATGATGCAGATACCTGGTACGTGATGGGGAATGTTTATTATGCCTTATCACAAAAGGATAGTGTGAATCAGACAGGACAAATGTATAGAGATTCTGCTTTTTTAGCTTATAAAAAATGTTTGGATATTGATGATAAATATAGTCCTATGTTGTTGAAATCATATATGCCTCTTATCAAACTCTATAAAAAATATTGGGGTTATGGGGTATATGGTTTTAATAATGACAAGTATAAAGCTGCATTTAAAGGCTTTAAAAAAGTGAAGGAGATGGTGGATTATTCTAAAACTTTAGAATTGAATATTCTTCCTTCTGATATTGATACCATGGTCTATCTTAATATGGGTAATGCTGCGTATAGAGCAGGAATGAAAGATTCTGCAGTACACTATTATCAGAAAGTGGTAGATATGGGGTATGACGAAGAGGCTTTTGTGTATAAAATATTAT
>DATGTY010000083.1:0-14437 GCA_035301605.1 Chitinophagaceae bacterium
TATTGGAACAAGCACCCCTTTCAATCCAGTAAACTGTTCTGCTACATGGAAAGGTTGAGAAAGAAAACGTTGTACACGACGGGCGCGAGATACAATTAATTTATCTTCTTCACTCAATTCATCTAAGCCAAGAATAGCAATGATATCCTGCAATTCTTTATAGCGCTGTAGAATTTGTTTTACTTGCTGGGCACAGTTGTAATGAGCTTCTCCTACAGTTGCGGGTGTGAGAATACGGGAAGTTGAATCCAATGGATCCACCGCGGGATAAATTCCTAAATCGGCAATCTTACGACTCAATACGGTGGTTGCATCCAAATGTGCAAAAGTAGTAGCCGGAGCCGGATCGGTCAAGTCATCAGCCGGAACATAAACGGCTTGAACAGAGGTGATAGATCCATGTTTGGTAGAGGTAATTCTCTCCTGCATAAGTCCCATCTCTGTGGCCAATGTAGGCTGATATCCTACGGCTGACGGCATACGTCCTAGAAGTGCTGAAACTTCTGATCCTGCCTGAGTAAAACGGAAAATATTATCTACAAAGAAAAGTACATCTCTACCGCCTCCTGCAGATTGATCTCCATCACGGAAATATTCTGCAGCAGTTAAACCACTCAATGCCACACGAGCACGAGCGCCCGGAGGCTCATTCATCTGACCAAATACAAAACTGGCTTTAGATTCCTTAAGCGCATCCATATCTACTTTAGATAGATCCCATTTGCCTTCTTCCATAGATTCTATAAAGGCATCGCCATATTTTATAATGCCGGACTCAATCATCTCACGTAACAAATCATTTCCTTCACGCGTACGCTCTCCAACACCTGCAAATACGGATAAACCGGAATATGCTTTGGCGATGTTGTTGATTAATTCCTGAATCAATACTGTTTTTCCAACACCGGCACCGCCAAATAAGCCAATCTTACCACCTTTTGCGTAAGGTTCAATAAGATCAATAACTTTAATTCCTGTAAACAGAACTTCTGAACTTACAGCCAACTCATCATAGGCAGGAGCTTTCCTGTGTATGGGAGATCCATTCTCTGTTGATACTGATTCCAAACCATCAATGGCCTCTCCGATCACATTAAATAAACGACCTTTAATTTCATCTCCGATTGGCATTTTGATGGGTGATCCTTTGTCGATGACTTTCAATCCTCTTACCAGACCGTCAGTAGAGTCCATAGCAATGCAACGAACGCTGTCTTCACCCAAATGCTGTTGTACTTCGAGGATAAGTTTTTCATTACCTTCACCTGCAACTTCTAGCGCATTGTAGATCTCCGGCAGACTTCCTTTTTCTTCAAAATAGACGTCCACAACCGGACCGATAACTTGTTTTATCTTACCTGTGTTAGGCATGGAATTGTGTTTGTTTAATGTGACGAAATATAGTTTTCCCTTAAAATTGCCGCAAAGATAATTTAAAATCTTATAATTAAAGAATCACCTTGCTTCTATTTTTACTAAATAAAAAAAAGGTAACATTGTAAATTAAAAAAACAACAGCAATGAAAAAAGTCTTTTTACTGGTGCTTACCCTTTTATTGAATATTTCCTTTTTATATGCACAGAATTCCTCCGTGGATATTTCTAAAAATGAAATAGAAAGATTTGTCCATGTACTTGCAAGCGATAGTCTTCAGGGACGAAAAATATTTACCCCCGGCATTCAAAAGGCTGCGAATCTTATTTCTACCGAGTTTGAAAAGATTGGATTAAAAAAATGGGACAATTTAGATAGTTATTATCAAGCTTTTAACCTGCAAACCATTGAGCCTAAAAAAATAGATGTACTTTGGAATGGAAATAAAATATCGAAAGACAATATCCTGGAACTTTCTGTACAAAAGAAAATTCATTGGCGGGATAATCAAAAATTGCAGGTTGATAAGATTGCTAATGTTCAGGAATTTAAAGAGCATTTTCGTTCTTATCTGAATTCCGAGAAAGACAGATTGGTTTGGATAGATGAAAATTTAAAGAAAATATTCTTTAATCTAAAGGGATATTTTTCCGGACAACCGGGTTTTTCTAATAAACCGAATGTGGTTTTTGTTTTAGCAAAAAATCCACCAAAAAAATTTAATATTCAAATTGAAAATAAAGTTATAAAACAAAAGACCGCTAATCTTGTCGGTTATTTACCCGGAACTGAAAAACCAGATGAATATGTTATTTTCTCTTCACATTACGATCATCTTGGAATAGATACCAGCTTAGAGGGGGATCAAATCTATAATGGTGCTAATGATGATGCCTCCGGAACTGCAGCTGTTATGGCGTTAGCCAAGTATTTTAAAAAACAGGGTGGAAATGCCCGAAGTTTGATTTTTGTAACCTTCACCGGCGAAGAAGAGGGTGGTTATGGATCTAAATATTTTTCAAGACAGTTGGATCCTGAAAAAATAGTAGCGATGTTTAATATAGAAATGATCGGTACCCCCGCTAAGTGGGAAGAAAATACCGCTTATATTACAGGTTTTGATAAATCCAGTTTTGGAAAGATTTTACAAAAGAATCTGGAGTCCTCCGATTTTTCATTTCATTCTGATCCTTATCCCAATCAGCATTTGTTTTATCGGTCTGATAATGCTACTTTGGCCAGGCTTGGTGTGCCGGCGCATACTATATCTACTGCGAAGATGAAAAATGAACCACATTATCACAAGGTGAGTGATGAAATTAATACCGTAGATTTTGACAATATGGCGCAGATTATCAAAGCGATTGCTATCAGCAGTCGTAGTATTATTAGTGGAGAAGATACCCCTAGCCGGGTAGCACCGACATCCTTACGATAGGAGGTTGATAGAATTTTAACCATGAATGAAAAAACACACTTAATATTGTTTTAACAGCGGTTTAACAGCCGATTTAAAAGAAAATAAAATGTATATTTATCAATTTTTCTATTTTAGCAATCTCAAAATAAATGATAGAAATGGAATCCACAGCGACAGATATTAAAGCACTTAATGAAAAAATTCATGAAGCCAGTTCCTTTGTAGATCTTCTGAATATGGAACTGCGAAAGGTTATTGTAGGTCAGAAATATATGACAGAACGGTTGGTTATAGGGCTACTTGCTCAAGGACACGTTTTGTTAGAGGGGGTACCCGGTTTGGCCAAAACATTGGCAATTAATTCGCTTTCCTCTGCTATTAATGGGAAGTTTAGTCGTATTCAGTTTACACCGGATTTATTGCCGGCGGATGTGGTAGGTACGATGATTTATAATCAGCAGAAAAATGAATTTGATGTAAGACAAGGACCTATTTTTGCCAATTTTGTATTGGCAGATGAAATAAATCGTGCGCCCGCAAAGGTACAAAGTGCACTTTTAGAAGCCATGCAGGAAAAGCAAGTGACCATCGGAGAGGAAACTTTTAAATTGGAACAACCTTTTTTGGTGATGGCTACTCAAAATCCGATAGAGCAAGAAGGTACTTATCAACTTCCGGAAGCGCAGGTCGATCGTTTTATGTTGAAGGTCGTCATCGGATATCCCAGCAAAGAAGAAGAAAAACAGATTATCAGAACTAATTTGAATCCAAATGGTTTAGAAAAAATTACACCGGTTGTTCATCCTGATGATATTCTAAAAGCAAGAAATCTGGTGAGAGAAGTATATATGGATGAGAAGGTTGAGAATTATATTTTAGATATTGTTTTTGCAACTAGGAATCCTGAAAAGTATAAACTGAAGAAATTGAAACCGCTCATTGCATATGGCGGTTCTCCACGTGCAAGTATCAATCTGGCTATGGCCGCTAAGGCTTATGCATTTATGCAACGGAGAGGGTATGTTATTCCGGAAGATATTCGGGCAGTATGCTATGATATAATGCGTCATAGAGTAGGTTTAACCTATGAAGCAGAGGCAGAAAATATTACCTCAGAAGAAATCATTAGTGATATTTTAAATATTGTAGAAGTCCCTTAATTATGGATACGACAGAACTTTTAAAGAAAGTTCGCCGGATTGAAATTAAGACGAAAGGACTGAGCAATCATATTTTTTCCGGCGACTATAATACGGCATTTAAAGGCCGAGGCATGAGCTTTAGTGAGGTTCGTGAATATCAATATGGTGATGATATCCGGGATATTGATTGGAATGTGACTGCGCGTTTCTCTCATCCGTATATTAAAATTTTTGAAGAAGAGCGAGAGCTGAGTGTGATGTTGTTGGTGGACGTAAGTAAGAGTTCCCTTTTTGGTACGAATGAACAAAGGAAAAAAGATTTAATCACAGAAATGTGTGCTGTGCTTGCTTTTTCCGCGATTAGTAATAATGATAAAGTGGGTGCTATATTTTTTAGTAATCAGATAGAAAAATATATTCCACCAAAGAAAGGAAAGTCGCACATTTTACTTATTATTAGACAATTATTGTCGTTGGAGCCGAAAGGAACGGGCACGGATATTGGAGAAGCTTTGCGCTTTTTTAATAATGCGAATAAAAAGAAATCTATTGTGTTTCTAGCCTCCGATTTTTTAGCTTCCGGTTATGAACATGCCTTGACTTTGGCCTCCAGAAAACACGATTTAATTGGTATTCATGTATATGATCAAAGAGATAGAAATTTGCCTGATGTCGGGATGATAAAAATGATGGATTCGGAATCGGGTATAGAGCAATGGGTGGATACTTCTAATAAAGCGATAAGAAAATATTATACGGATAAATTTGAGGAACATCGTCAGTATTGTAAAGAAGCTTTTATGAAGAGCAGAGCAGAATTATTAAGTATGCATACCGGACAGGATTACGTAAAAGCATTACGAGGATTTTTTAAAAAGAGAATTTAATTTTTCTTTCCATATGAAAGGGTGTTTGAAAAGAAATAATAAGAAAAATATACTGCGTAGAAGTGAATGGATCGGGTTGCTGTTGATGCTTTTATCAATGCAAAACGGATGGGCGCAAAGTCTTGGTGAAGGAATTGAGATACAGTCAAGTATAGATACTTCTGATATTAAAATAGGAGAACAGTTCCATTTTATTCTTAGTGCAATTACAGATTCTGATGGCGTTTCTTTTGGCTGGGCAAATGTGCCGGATACTTTTAACCATTTGATGGTGGTGAAACGCTCAGGTATTGATACTGTAAAAGGGGAGAATCAAATTGTTTATCGACAGAAATATACTGTAACAGGTTTTGATTCCGGTAGGTGGGAAATCCCTGCTTTCCAATTTTATCCTCGAGATGAAAAGGATAGCGCAGCACTTGATGCCTATAATTCTAATCCGCTTTCCATTTCTGTTCATTCAGTGAAGGTGGATACAACCCAACCTTTCAAAACTATAAAGCATATTAGGGAAGTCCCTTTCCGAATCTTAGACTATTGGCTGTATTTGGTAATTGGTATTATCGTCCTCCTTGTTATTTTATATTTTGTATTCTTCTATAAAAGGAAAGAAAGAGCAGAAAAGAAAAAGGACGAAGTACCACCGGAACCTCCATATGAGCAAGCGGTCAAGAACTTAAAACAATTGCAAAAGAAGAAATTGTGGGAGAATGGTGATATTAAAGAATATTATTCGGAATTAACCGATATATTAAGATTGTATATTCATAGAAGGTATAAGATAAATGCTTTAGAACAAACTTCTGATGAATTGCTAAATGCTGTAAAGAATGTCACTCGCTTAAATCAACAGCGTGATGATTTAAAGTATATATTAGAGATGGCAGATTTAGCTAAGTTTGCCAAACTTGCTCCTTTGCCGGAAGAACATAAGAATTGTATGGATAAAGCGAGTAGTCTTGTAGAATGGACGAAGCCGGTTCCGAAAAAGGAAGAAGATAAAAATAAAGAAAATAAAGAAAAAAATAATTAAATAAATTTTGATTTTGGGGTTTTTAGATTTTCAAAATATCACTTTTGCCAATCCTTCTTTTTTTTGGTTGCTATTGCTTATACCATTATTGATCTTTTGGCATATCAAGAAATACAAAAAGCAAGAAGCTTCTTTTAATGTTTCTTCTTTAGAAGGTATAAAGCATCTGCCTGTTTCCTTGAAAGTTAGGCTAAAACCCTTGTTATTGGTATTGCGATTATTAGGAATTGTTTTTATAACCATTGCCATGGCGCGACCAAGAACCGTCAGTGTTACTGAAAACATCAATAGCGAAGGAATTGATATTGTTTTATGTCTGGATATTAGCGGGAGTATGTTGGCTAAAGATTTTGATCCTAATAGATTGGTAGCAGCTAAAAAAGTCGCAGAGGAATTTGTCAAAGAACGTCCGGGAGACCGAATCGGTTTGGTCGTTTTTGCTGGTGAAAGTTTTACACAATGTCCTATTACAACTGATCATTCTGTATTAATCAGACAGATAAATAAGATAAAAAGCGGTTCTCTGGAAGATGGAACAGCTATAGGGATGGGGTTGGCTACGAGTGTGGATCGACTGAAAGAGAGCAAGGCAAAAAGTAAGGTGGTTATTTTGTTGACCGATGGGGTAAATAATACGGGATTGATTGATCCGCAAACTGCACTGGAAATTGCAAAATCTTATAATATTAAGGTTTATACGATTGGAGTGGGAACCAGAGGTTATGCTCCTTTCCCTGTGCCTACGCGTTTCGGAGGGACGAAAATACAACGCGTGAAGGTACAAATCGATGAAAAATTAATGAAAAAAATAGCAAATGAAACAGGTGGGGAGTATTTCAGGGCGACGGATAATAAATCACTTTTTGAGATTTATGACCAGATTGATAAATTGGAAAAAACCAAAATGAAAGTGACTTCCTATAAGAAATATAAGGAATGGTTTTATCCCTTTGCGTTAATTGCATTGGGCTTATTATTAATAGAAGTTTTATTAAGATATACCGTTTTTAAGAGCTTGCCGTAGTCTAATAGATTCTGGGGGGGGGTATTGGTCAGACATTTATAATATAATCGGGTATTTGACTCACAGTTTCTCTTCCAATTCCATTATCTTTTCAAAAGTCGCTTCATATTGTTGTTCCAGTTTTTCGATTTCCTCTGCTCGTTCGGCACGCCTTTTTTCTATGTCTAAAAATTTCTCTTTATCTGCATAAATATCAGGAGAGGCGAGTTGAGCTTCTAGTGTTGTTTTCTCTTCTTTGCTCCGATTTAGATTTTTCTCCAGTTCTTCAAATTTTTTCTTTTGTTTTTGCCATTGTCTTTTGACCTCTTTGTCTATGGCTTTCTTTGGCGCGTTTTCATTATGTTTCTTTTTCTTATTAGGGATGCTGTTATTCTTTTGAGAAGATGAAGTTTTGGAGAATTTTTTTTGTTGATTTTCTTCTTGCGCTTTTTTCCAGCTTTCCCATTCATCATATCCTCCGTTGAATACCTTTATTTCGCGGTCTTTTATTTCCCAAATCTTGTTAGCTGTTTTGCTAATAAAATATCGGTTGTGAGACACGAGTACATAAGTTCCGTTATATTGATTTAGGGATTCTATGATGCGATCAACAGACTGAATATCTAAATGATTGGTAGGTTCATCCAGCAGAAGAAAATTGGCTTTACTGATGATGGTTTTGGCCAGTGCTACTCTGGCTTTTTCTCCTCCTGAGAGCACTTTTATTTTTTTAAATACATCATCTCCATGGAATAGAAAACACCCTAAAAGCCCACGTAATTCCTGATCTAAATAACCACTGCCACATTCCTGTAGTTCAGTGAGTAAATCGTTTTTTAGGTTAAGTGATTCTAATTGATGTTGTGCATAAAAACTGGTCTCCACATTGTGTCCGGGTTTATTTTCTCCCTCAAAAGTTTCTGTTCCTGCGATAATTCGTAACAAGGTGGATTTCCCCATTCCATTAGCTCCTATTAGGGCTATTCTGTCTCCTCTTTCAATCATAGCGCCGGTATTTTCTAGAATAACATGCTCTCCATAGTGTTTTCCAATATTTTTTAAGGTGGCAATGATTTTTCCGGGCATCTGACCTATGTTGAATCTTATTTTTATTTTTTCAGGATCAGCACCTACTTCTTCAATTCTTTCTAATTTTTCAAGACGTTTCATGGCACTTTGTGCTTGTGCTGCTTTAGTGGCTTTTGCTCTAAATCTTTCTATAAATCTTTCCTGTTGCCGGATATATTCTTGCTGGTTTTCATAAGCCCTTTGTTGCTGTTCTTTTCTTAAGGCTTTTTCTTTCTCATAGAAACTGTAATTGCCACTGTATAACTGTATTTTTCGTTGGTCTATCTCTGCTATTTTTGTGACCATTCGATCTAAGAAATAACGGTCGTGAGAAGTAATGATAACGGTTCCTTTGTATTTCTGGAGATAACGTTCCAGCCATTCGATTGAGGGCATGTCTAAGTGGTTGGTAGGCTCATCCAGCATTAATACTTCAGGTCCTTGTAGCATCATTCTGGCCAATAAAACACGCATACGCCAGCCTCCGGAAAATTCACTATATGGTCTGGATAAATCGGATGTTTTAAAACCCAAACCTTCTAACATGGCTTCAGTTTTGTGCTGCAAATTGTAGCCATCCAGGGCTTCAAACTCATGCTGAAGGTCGCTGTATTTCAACATGATTTCTTCGGTGTAATTCTCTGCCATTTTTACAGCCAGCTCTTCCATCTTTTTTTCTATTTTCAGAGCTCGCTCAAAGGCGGTCATGGCAACATGTAAGATGGAATCATTACTTTCAAAACTGAGTAAATCCTGATTAAAAAATCCTACCGATACATCTCCGGCTCTTTCTATACTTCCGGCAGAAACGGAATATTCTCTGTTAATGACTCTTAATAAAGTGGACTTTCCGGCACCGTTTACACCTATAAGACCAATTCTTTCATTGGGCATGATGTGCCAGCTGGCATCTTTTAAAATAGTATGCGCACCAAATTCAAAAGTAATGTGATTTATGGCAATTAACATCTGATTGTCTTTTTTGAGAATGCAAAAGTATGATTTCCTAAGTGAGATACCTTATATTTGCCATAAATTGAATGATTATGAAAGTATTTAGTGTATTGGTTCTCCTGGCTGGCACTTTTTTGTTTACTACGGCTTGTAATTCAGGTGATAGTGGTAGTAGTAGTAGTGATAAAGATACGACCCTTGTAGAAATAGATGTGCAGGTTTCTGACGAAACCGCAGCACAAGTGGATTCTTTTTTACAAACGTATTATGCTGTGAAGGATAAATTAGTAGATGATGATTCAGCAGCAGCTAAAAGGCTTTCGGAAGATTTATTGGCTGCTTTAAATAATATATCGTTAGAAACAATATCTGATTCTTTACAAAGGAATACGGTATCTCAGGAAGTTTTGAATCTGAAGAATTTAATTCCTCAATTGAATAAAGATACATCTATAGCTGCGGTTCGTGCTACTTTTGAGAATATTTCCTATGGTACTTATTCCTTGATTAAAAGTGCCGGTTTGAAGAATATAAAGGTGTATAGGACATATTGTCCAATGGCGGATGCCTACTGGTTAAGCGCGTCGGATCAGATTATGAATCCCTATTATGGACATAGCATGATTAACTGTGGGATGGTAAAAGAAACATTAGAATTTTAATGCATTATCGGGAATAGTATCTTATGGTGAATGTGCTTTAATAAGTATAAATATTTTGTCCTGTTCTTGTGTACTCTTTATGGGGTATTGGAACAGGATTCTTTATATGCACAAACGACAATAAGGCTTAGTGGGCAGATTACTCATGCTGTTGATAATACCCCTTTATCCGGAGCTACCGTCCGCGTGACTGGTCCTGAAAGTAGAGGCGAAATTACGAATAAGAACGGCTTTTATAGTTTTGATTTGCCGGAAGGAAAATATCGTGTGGAAGTCTCTTATATTGGTTTTAAAAAGCGTAAGGATACGTTTGAACTGAAGCATTCTTTGGTCTTAAATATTCAACTTACCTCCAGGCGTGTACTGCAACAAGAACTTGTTGTTACGGATCATTCAAAAGATGAAAATCTTAAAAACACAGAAATGGGGACGGTGCAACTCTCTTTGAAAGAGATTGAAAAACTACCCTCGATATTTGGAGAGACGGATATTTTAAAAACTTTACAAATGTTGCCTGGCGTTAATTCAGGGGGGGAAGGAACGACAGATTTATTGGTTCGGGGAGGTGGTCCTGGACAGAATTTGGTATTGTTAGATGGCGCGCCAATTTATAATACCGGACATTTATTTGGTTTTTTCTCTGTTTTTAATGGAGATGCTATCAAGGACTTGACGCTCATAAAAGATGGAATGCCTGCAAATTATGGTGGTCGTTTATCTTCTGTTTTGGATATTAGAACAAAAAATGGGAATAGGGAAAGTTTGCATGGAAGTGGGGGAGTAGGTTTGGTTGCTTCTCATTTTTCACTTGAAGGTCCTGTCGTTAAAGATAAATCATCTTTTTTTATTGCGGGTAGGAGAACTTATATAGATGCGTTAGTCAGACCTTTTGTATCAAAAAGTAGTTCCTTTTCTGGTTCCGGATATTATTTTTATGATCTTAATTTTAAATGGGATTATAGAATATCAGATAAGGATTACTTATTTTTTAGTGGTTATCTCGGACAAGATCATTTTAAATATGTGAGTGACAATCGTGATTTTAATATGGAAATGCCTTGGGGAAATAAAGCTTTTACTTTGGGGTGGAAACATACCTGGAGCGATAAACTTTTTATGAATACCACACTCATTTACAATGATTACAGTTTTAAAATGAAAGGTCGTCAGCGCAATTTGTTTATGGGAATGAATTCGGGAATTGATGGGAAAACAGCAAAAATTGATTTTTCATATTATTTAAATGACAAGCATCATTTGAAGTTTGGGTCTATTTATACTACGCACCAGTTTATACCGTCTCTCGTATCGGGTAGTTCTGATAAGGTCGTTTTTGATGCGGATAATCCTTTAAAGAAATATGGGAGAGAAGGAGCGCTGTATGTTTTGGACCAATGGGAAGTATCGCCAAGGATTAAGGTTAATGCAGGAGTGAGATATAGTTTTTTTCAGCAACAGGGACCTTTTAAGACATATAAGAAAAATAATAGAGGCGAAATAATTGATAGTACTTTCTATAGTGACGGGGAAACGGTAGTGACTTATAGTGGCTGGGAGCCCCGGTTTATTTTAAGATATCTGGTGAATGAACATAGTGCTATAAAGGCTTCAATAACTAAAAATTACCAGTATATTCATCTCGTAAACAGCAATTCTACGACTTTGCCTACGGATCTTTGGGTACCGAGTACAGCTATGGTCAAACCCGGGATTGCATGGCAGTATGCTTTAGGGTATTATCGTGATTTTAAAGAACATGTTTATGAAGGTTCATTCTCAGTTTATTACAAAGCGTTAAAGAATCAAATAGAATTTAGTGATGGTTATGTGCCTCAGCTTGGGGAGCCTCAGAATAGTTTTGTCTTTGGTAGCGGCCAGGCTTATGGTACTGAGTTTTTTCTAAGGAAAAATACCGGAAGATTGAAAGGATGGATTGGTTATTCTTTATCTTGGGTAAATAGAAAGTTCTCGGATTTAAACGACGGAAAACAATTTCCTGCAAGGCAGGATAGGCGACATAATTTAAAGGTTGTGGCGTCTTATAAACTCAATAATAGCTGGACATTAGCTGCTAATTTTGTTTTGCAAAGCGGTCATCCTATTACATTGCCGGAACAGTTTTATTTGATGGAAGGAACCTTGTCGCAGCAATATGTTCATTTGAATAGTTACCGGTTACCTACTTATCACCGATTGGATCTATCAGCCACTTATAGACCTGAGCCTAAGCCTAATAGGAAATTTTCGCACACGTGGACATTCTCTGTTTATAATGTTTACAGCCGACTAAATCCTTTTTTTATTTATATAGATATTAAAGGGAATTATCAATCAAGCGCTCTGGATGTTCAACCTAGGAAAGTAGCTCTTTTCCCTATTATTCCGTCTGTAAGTTGGAATTTTGAATTTTAATTTCTTGATAGCATTTTTGACAAATCATTAAATTAACGGGTTGTTATAAATGCTGCTTATTTTTGTACTTCTGTCATTTTTAAACCTCCTGGTTTTTAGTTTTTTCTTACCCGTCTCCTATCAGTCTGACCGTTTTGAACAGTCAGACCGATAGGATAGAAGGCGATGTATTCCAAATTCTTTACAGATTCAGTTCTTTTCTTTGTCTTATGATTAAAAACAAGAAGTTATGCCCATATGAGAACTTCTTTTTATAGTTGATATTTATGAGAACGCTGTATAAATTAACTGTTTGTCTTTTTTTATTTTTTTCTTGCGTTGGACAAGTATGTGGGCAGGTTTTTGATGATTGGGAAGGGCGATCCGGTATTGCTATAGAACATGAATTTGAAAACGGAATAGGCATTAGAGCAAGATATAGACACTACTTAGATGACAATTTGAGTCACTACAAAAAGTCTGTTTTTGGTATTAAAGTTGACTATGATGTAAGGATTACTTCTTGGTTGAAACCGGGTATAGATTACCGTTATAGATACAATAGCAAAGAAAGCTCTCATGATATCCGTTATTTTGTTAAGGTTAACCATGAGATGGGGAATGATTTTGAACTGGAATATTCACTTAAGTTTCAACAAGTTCTAGCGTCAAATCAAAATCCGGAGTTTTATGTTCGAAATGAAGTTGAGTTAAAATATTTAATAGATAAATTTTGGTCCGTTTTTATCTTTACGGAAAACTACCAAAAGATTAATGGAGGTCTTAACTTTGACACGCAAAAAAATGGTTTAGGAACTGAATATAAAATTGACAACGCAAATGAACTGGAATTTAAATTTGATGTAAAAAACAAATCCAATCATAAAGATATAGCACGGTTAACTCTTAGTTATACGGTGGTTTTGTCTAGAATAAAGCGTTGACCATAAAATATAGCGAATCAAAAAAAGCAGAATACAAGACTTCAAAAGCTGCTTTATCACCAGATTGAAACCGAATCACCCCTGAGAGACAAAAATAGGCAGCTGTTTACTTTTTCTTCGAACACATTAATTATTTGTTCTGAATATATAAAGTTAATCCTTTTAACAATCAATTAAGATGGAGGCGGTATATTATTATGATAGAAATAATATTTAATCAGAACTATTTTTACTTTAAGTATGATAGAAATCTTAAAGAGATAATCGTACATTTGAACTACATTAAAACAACTCATACATGCCTACAAAAGACAATGCAAAACAAAATATCTTCTCTGAAGATGCACAAACTTTTTTAGAAAAATATCTAAACAATGCTGCTCCTACCGGATATGAAAGTGGTGGACAAAAATTATGGCTGGATTATATTAAACCTTATATAGACGATTACTTTGTAGATCCTTACGGATCAGTGGCCGGAATTATTAATCCGGGAGCGTCTTTTAAGGTAGTCATTGAAGCACATGCAGATGAAATTTCCTGGTATGTCAATTATATTACAGATGATGGCTTAATGTATGTCACCAGAAACGGTGGTTCTGATCATCAGATAGCACCCGGTATGCGTGTGAATATTCAGACGGATAATGGTGCGGTAAAGGCAGTTTTTGGATGGCCGGCTATTCATACTCGTAAACATGCAGTCGATACCAAAGAAGCTGTTCCAAAATTAGATAATATTTTTTTGGACTGTGGTGCTACTTCCAAAGAAGAAGTAGAGGCATTAGGAATTCATGTAGGATGCGTAGCAACCTTTGTAGATGGTTATGAAGAACTAGCGAATGATCGTTTTATTTGCAGAGCTTTAGATAACAGAGCCGGAGGGTTTATGATTGCTGAAGTAGCCCGTAAATTGAAGGAAAACAAGAAGGAATTGCCATTTAGTCTGTATGTGGTTAATGCAGTACAGGAAGAAGTGGGGCTAAGAGGTGCTGAAATGATTTCTAGGAGGATAAAACCTGATGTGGCTATTGTTACTGACGTCACGCACGATACAACGACTCCCATGATTAACAAAAAGGTTGAAGGAGATAATAGTTGTGGGAAAGGTCCGGTATTAAGTTATGCTCCGGCAGTACATAATCTTTTGTTGAAGTCTTTGAGAGCCAGTGCCGATAAAAACAATATCTCATATCAATTACAAGCTGCTAATAGAATTACCGGAACGGATACGGATGCATTTGCCTATTCCAGCGATGGAATTCCTTCGGCATTGATTTCTTTACCCTTACGTTATATGCATACCACGGTGGAAATGGTCAGTAAAAAGGATGTAGAAGCCACGATAGATTTGATGTATCATGCACTTTTAGATATTCAACCGGATATGAAACTGACTTATTTATAAGCTTAAGGCATAAAGCCTATAGCCATTTTGTAACAACTAAAATTATATAATCATGAAAACATTCTTAGGAACGGGATTATTAGGTTCAGCATTTGTAAAAGCCATGTTAGAACGTGGAGATCAGGTGCGCGTCTGGAACCGGACGACTGC
>DATGTY010000084.1:0-8096 GCA_035301605.1 Chitinophagaceae bacterium
AAAATGTGATGATTAAAATTCCGGGAACAAAAGAGGGCTTGGCTGCTATTAGACAGTGTATTAGTGAAGGAATAAATATTAATGTGACTTTATTGTTTGGTTTACCAAGGTATAGAGCAGTAGCTGAAGCCTATCTTTCCGGCTTGGAAGACAGAGTAAAAGCGGGGAAATCAATTGAAAAGATTGCATCGGTTGCAAGTTTCTTCTTGAGTAGAATCGATACTCTGGTAGATCCTATCTTGGATAAAAAAGGACTTAAAGAGGCTCAGGGAGAGGTGGCCATTGCTTCTGCTCGAAAGGCTTATGAAATCTATAAAGAGGTATTTAGTAGTGAGCGATTTAAAGCATTAGAAGCGAAAGGTGCGCAAGCACAACGCGTACTCCTGGCCAGTACCAGTACAAAGAATCCCGATTATAGCGATGTGAAATATGTTGAGGCCTTGATTGGTAAGAATACGATTAATACGCTTCCAATGGCGACAATCGATGCTTTTAGAGATCATGGAAATGCCGCAAGTCGCCTTGAGGATGACTTAGATAAAGCAAATAAAACGTTGGCTTTATTGAAGGAGAATGGTATTGATATAGATGAATTGACGCAGCAGCTGGAAGATGAAGGAATTGAAAAATTTAATACGCCTTATAACGAGTTGTTGGCAGTCATTGATGAACAAAAAAAGAAGAGTGCTTAAATGAATTTTCATACCAGAAAATGGATTTCTCCGGAAGATTTGAATCCGAATGGAACTTTATTTGGCGGTAGTCTCTTGCGATGGATAGATGAAGAGGCTGCTATTTATGCCATTATTCAGTTGGAGAATAATCGCGTAGTGACAAAATTTGTTTCTGAGATTAATTTTGTTAGTTCTGCTGTGCAGGGCGATATTATTGAGATGGGGATGGAAGTCGTTGATTTTGGGAATAGTTCTCTCACGCTTAGATGTGAAGTTAGAAACAAATTAACACGGACACGAATCTTAAATATTGAAAAGATGGTTTTTGTTAATATGGGAGAAGATGGTAAACCTAAATCTCACGGAAAAACAGAAGTGACCTATATTAGAGATAAATTTAAGGATTAGGCAATATATTCTGTATTTTACAAAAAGGAGGTGCGATATTATAAGAAATATTGCACCTCCTTTTTGTCTTTTGAAATTCTATCTCCAACGGTCTGTTTTGGCTTTATCAAGATCTTGTTTGACTTGATCATTATGAATTTCATTTTCATGGAGTAAATATCCCGGACTCCAGGAGGGATAGATTTCCTCAAATGTTTTGACGGTATTCATAAATACACGCCGAAAAACATGTCCCCGAGTAATTTCATGAGGATCAGAAAATCCAAGTGCAGAGGTGAGTTCTACACAGCTTGAAACTGTATCATCGTGGTAGTTTGCCACTCGTATTTTTTTCTCCTCTACTACCAATCCTTTTTGTCTGGATTTGTCTTGAGTAGTAATTCCGGTCGGACATTTATTGGTGTTACAGAGTAAAGATTGAATACATCCTAACGATAGCATCATGGCACGAGCGCTATTGCAGGTATCTGCACCTAAGGCCATGGCTCGGGCAATGTGAAAACCGGTAAGGATTTTTCCGGATCCAATGAGCTTCATTTTATCTCTTATGTTGAAACCTACTAAAGTATTATGTACAAAAGAAAGTCCGTCCATAAAAGGCATTCCAATGGTATTTGAGAATTCTGGAGGTGCAGCGCCTGTTCCTCCTTCTCCACCATCTACGGTGATAAAGTCCGGATAGATGCCTGTTTCTATCATGGCCTTACACATAGCATAAACTTCAGACTGTCTTCCTACGCAGAGTTTGAAGCCTACGGGCTTGCCTCCACATAAATTTCGGAGCTCTTGCACGTATTCCATTAATTCCACCGGATTTGTAAAAGCAGTATGGAAAGTAGGAGAATAAACGGTTTCGTAGGGTTTTACATGGCGTGTTTCTGCAATTTCTACTGTGTTTTTTACTCCGGGGAGGATGCCTCCGTGGCCGGGTTTTGCTCCTTGAGATAATTTTATCTCTATCATTTTCACCTGTTCGTATCGGGATTTTTTCTTAAATAAATCAGGATCAAACTCACCATTATCTTTTCTACAGCCAAAATAAGCAGTTCCGATTTGCCAAATAATATCTCCTCCGGGTTTTAAATGATACGGACTAATGCCGCCCTCTCCGGTATTGTGGGCAAAGTTCCCAATTTTAGCGCCGGCATTCAGCGCTTCTACCGCATTGGCGCCTAAGGCACCGAAACTCATTGCCGATACATTAAGGATGGATGCAGAATAGGGTTTTGTGCATTGCTTACCTCCAAAATTTACACGAGGGCTTTTATTTAATTTGTGGAAATCTACCGGGTTTACCGAGTGAGCCAACCATTCATATCCTTCTTGATAGGTATTATATTGTGTACCAAAGGGTTGTGTGTCTAAGTCTCGTTTAGCTCTTTGGTAAATGGTAGAACGATCTACTCTGTTGATGGGTTTTCCATCGGTATCACTTTCTACAAAATATTGATAGACTTTAGGACGTAAATCTTCCATCAAATAACGAAATCTACCCAAAAAAGGGTAAACACGTCTTATGGTATGATGAGGCTGAACCATGTCATATAGTCCAAGTAATATAATTGGACCAAAAAGGATAAAAAGCCAAAATACCCAATGAAAGAAATACCCAAAAATGAGGAGAATTAAACATGAAAGGATTGAAAAAGTGATAAACTCTTTTCTCATATGAAATAGGTTTTAAATTTATCACAATGTAAGTTTTTTCTGTAAAATAGAATAGTTTTTTGCTCAAAATACTGCTTTAAAATTATATGGGGTTAAAATTAACATTCAGAAATAAATTTAGTAATATTACATTTCAATTTTTAAAAGTTAAATACAAAAGATAATATTTATGAATGGATCGACTAAATTTAGACTGTCTGTAATGATGTTTCTCGAGTTTTTTGTTTGGGGAGCTTGGTTTGTTACAATGGGAACTTATTTATTGCAACCTGCTGATCAGGGTGGGCTTGGTGCAACCGGCGTTCAAGTTGGATTAGCTTTTGCTACGCAGTCTATAGGAGCTATTATTGCTCCGTTTATTGTGGGATTAATTGCGGATAAATTCTTCTCTGCACAAAAGATTATGGGCGTATTACATCTTGTGGGTGCTATTCTTATGTGGATGGCGGCAATGTCTTCCTCTTTTGACGTGTTTTATCCATATATTTTGATTTATATGATTTTGTTCATGCCGACGTTAGCGTTGGTTAATTCCATTGCTATGCGGCAGATGACCAATACCGAAAAGGAATTTCCTTTTATTCGGGTGATGGGTACGGTAGGTTGGATTATAGCGGGTTTAATTATTATGTTCTTAAACTGGGGAGATTCTCATCAATTAATACTTACATTTAAGATGGCGGCTGTTGCTTCTGCATTATTTGGTTTTTATAGTTTTACATTACCTGCTACTTTGCCGTTGAAGAAGAATGTAAAAACTTCAGTTGGTGAATTATTAGGGTTTGATGCTATTAAATTATTGAAAAATAAAGACTTCTTGGTGTTCTTTATTGCTTCTGTAGCTATTTGTATTCCTACAGCTTTTTATTATGCTTTTGCTAATCCATTTCTAAGTGAGGTGGGAATGCAGGGATCTGCCGGAAAAATGACCATTGGTCAGGGCTTTGAAGTAGTATTTATGTTGCTGATGCCTTTCTTTTTTAAGAAATTGGGCATTAAGAAAATGCTGGCTTTAGGAATGTTAGCCTGGGCTATAAGGTATGTTGCTTTTGCTTACGGATATGTGGGTGGTCCCGGAAATAGTCTGTGGTTCTTGTTATTTATTGGAATTGCCATTCATGGAGTGTGTTATGATTATTTCTTTGTTACCGGACAGATTTATACAGATAATCATGCGGGAAAGAATTTCCAGAGTGCAGCACAGGGATTAATTACTATTGGAACTTACGGTATAGGTCTGTTAATAGGGTCTCTGCTTGCCGGAGTAGCTGCGGAACAATTCCAGTTTGCTGATGGTACACATAATTGGAAAGCGATTTGGTTGATGCCGGCTGCATTGGCTGTATTGGTTTTTATTCTCTTCCTGATTTTATTTAAAGAAAATAAAGTAGATAAACAGGCACAGATGGAAGGTGTATAATTAATCACAGTTTAGAATTATAAAAAGATAGAGAACTATGAGTATGAAGATTGCTATGTTAGGATCCGGCTTTATTGCCAGATTTTATGCAGATGCCATAATGAAAGGGCGTTCACAAGATAAGATTGTAAGTGTTTATTCTCGAAAAGAAGAAAGTGCACGGAAGTTTGCTGAGGATTATCAAGTGCCTCATCAAACAACCACATTGGAAGAGGCTGTTAATCGTGAAGAGGTAGATTTAGTGTGTATTTCCTTACCTAATTTTGTGCATGAGGAAGCTGTAATGGCTTGTGTAGAGGCAAAAAAAGCAGTCATGACGACCAAACCATTAGGAAGGAATGCCGAAGAAGCCTTGAGAATGATGAAGGCGGTAGAAGAAGCCGGCATTTTTAATGGTTATTTGGAGGATTTGGTATATACGCCGAAAACCTTAAAGTCGGTAGATAGCGTAAAGAAAGGAGCGGTCGGACGTGTACTTTGGGCTAAGTCCAGGGAAACTCATCCGGGCCCACATAGCGAGTGGTTTTGGAATCTGGAACAGGCCGGAGGTGGTGCTATTTTGGATCTGGGTTGTCATTGTATAGAAATTGGAAGACATTATATCGGGAAAGATATTAAACCGGTAGAAGTGATGTGTTGGGCAGATACACAGGTGAAACCTATTGAAGCTGAAGATCATGCTATTGGATTGATTAAGTACGAAAATGGTGCTATTGGACAGTTTGAAGCCAGTTGGACTTTCCGTGGCGGGATGGATTTGAGGGATGAAGTCATGGGTTCGGAAGGTACTATTTGGATTAATAATTTTTTGCGCACCGGTTTTGAAATGTTTACTACCGGAAAGGGTGGAGATTATATGGCAGAAAAAGCAGAAAGTAATAAAGGGTGGATTTTTCCGGTGGGAGATGAATTGAATGATTTGGGGTATAATCACATGTTTGAGGATATGTTTTCTGCTTTGGAAAGCGGAGAAACACCTAAGGAAACTTTTTATGATGGATATATCGTTAATGCAATCATCGATGCAGCTTATACCTCTGCTAAGAGCAAAAAATGGGAGCCGGTGGATCTTCCGGTTTGGCGTGGTCAGGAAGGTTTGACGAAAGAATCAACTCTGGAGGATTACGATGAAAAATATTACCTGATAAAGGAAGAAACAACGCATTATGGAGCTATAAAAATCATTTTGAAAGATAAAAATACAGGGGAGATAGTTGAACATGTGAAGGAAGAATAATTCGCATATCCAATGACCATTTGTTGTAAATTTCTAATGCAGTGAACTGTCTTGCTGGTCTTTTGAGTGGGATATTTTTTATTTTATGGTGTGTGGTAGCCGGGTTCTTTTAATTTGAAACCGGTTTCTTAAAATAGCGTTATCTTAGGGAAATTAACTATTTTATTCATGTTATTTAAGACAGAAGGAATTGTATTGCATGTGATTCGCTATAGAGAGACGAGTGTTATTGTCAAGATATTTACCGAGTTGTTTGGTCTGCAGTCTTATATTGTAAATGGTGTTCGTACGTCTAAGGCTAAAGCAAAAAAAGGAAATTTATTACAACCTGCGAATATACTTGACTTAGTGGTTTATCATAGAGAAGAAAAAAATCTTCAACGTATTTCTGAGTTTAAACCGGCTTATATTTATCAGCATTTGTATGGGAATATAGTAAAGAATACAACAGCATTATTTGTGGTGGAACTTCTGGAAAAGTGTTTGAGTGAACCGGAATCCAATCCGGAATTGTTTTATTTTTCGAAGCATGTTTTGGAGTGGATGGATCAACATGCAATTACGGCATTAACAAATCTTCCGCTTTTTTTTACCTTGCGTGCTGCAGCTTTGCAGGGGTTTGAAATATATGGGAGTTATTCTACTGAAACTGCTTTTTTAGATTTGCAGGAAGGTGCTTTTGTGAGCGATAGAACCGCTACTCTGTGTATGGATGAGAAAGAATCTTTATATACCTATCAGTTGCTTCGTCTTTATGATATGGATAAGTTATCCGCTATTCAAATCCCAAAGAAAATCCGGGAAGAATTGCTGAATTATTATATGGATTTTCTCAAATTACATATCTCCGGATTTAGGGATTTACGATCTCCTGTTGTCTTAAAAAGTATTTTGCATTAAAAGCCCCCCTTAAAAAAAATATATGAAAAAACTGTATTTTATTTTTGCTATTGTTATTTTATTTGGATCATGTAAAGAACAGCGTACTTACTACCTTTCTCCTGATACGACGCCTTATGAGGTGCATGAATTAACTAAAGATGATGTGTTTTCTCATAATGTGGAAGGACCTTCTTTCAGAAATGACACGCTTTTTGTAGTAAACTATCAGAAGGATGGAACCGTGGGATATATATTGCCGGGAGGGAAGTGCAAATTGTATAAGACCTTGCCGGAAGGTAGCATAGGCAACAGTGTAAAATTTGATAAAGATGGGAATATGTACCTTGCTGATTTTGCAGGTCATAATATTTTGAAGATTAATAAAAGTAAAGAAATAAGTATTTATTGTCATAATGATGCATTTAATCAGCCTAATGATATGGATATGAGTAGTAAAGGATGGATTTATGCTTCTGATCCTGACTGGACAGATAGTACTGGTCAGGTTTGGCTTATTAAAAATGAAGGGGAATCAATTCGTGTAGCAGATAGCATGGGAACGACGAATGGAATTACGTTGAGTCCCGATGAAAAACATCTTTATGTGGGGGAAAGTGTGCAATTGAAAATATGGAGATTTGATGTGAATGAGGATGGTAGCCTTTCTAATAAGAAATTATTTACTACCTTTCAGGGATATGATTTAGATGGCATGCATTTTGGTCCTAAAGGAAATCTGTTTGTTTGTAGATATGGAAAAGGTGAAATCGTTGTCTTTAATCCGAAAGGGAAACAGGTCAAAACCATAGCGTTAAATGCTAAAAAATGCAGCAATCTGGTGTTTGGAGATCCCGATGGAAAAACTGTTTTTGTCACCTTGCAGGATAAAAAGGGGTTGGAAATGTTTAGGATAAAATAGTTTAAAATAGAAAGAATGGCTCGAAAAGATTATGCTTTAATAACAGGAGCCGGTAAGGGACTGGGAAAGGCTTTTGCCGAAGAGTTAGCGATACGCAATTATAATGTATTACTAACTGCTTTGCCCGGAGAGAATCTGGAAACTTATTGTCAGTACCTATCTGTGAAATATAGTGTTGATACGGACTTTATAGAATGTGATCTTACCGAAAAAGAAGAAATCATGAGAGTGGTTTGTTGGGTGAAAGAGAATTACCTGTTAAGTGTATTAATAAATAATGTGGGCATAGGAGGAACAGCAGAGTTTGAGAAAGCAGAAGCTTCTTTGATCGATACCATTATTCAATTGGATATTAGAGCAACAGCTCTTTTTACTCATGAATTGTTGCCGCTGTTACGGGTAAATGAATCATCCTGGATTTTAAATGTATCCAGTATGGCAGCATTTACACCCTTAGGATATAAAACGGTATATCCGGCGTCTAAAGATTTTGTTCGCTTTTTTTCAAAAGGACTTTATCAGGAATTAAAAGGTACCGGCGTTTTCGTGAGTGTGGTTTATCCGGGACCAATGACCACTCATTTTGATTCTATGCGTAGGATTATTAAGCAGGGAACAATCGCTAAAATGAGTGTGCTATCCGCACAATATACTGCGAAAAAAACCATTGAAAGTCTATTTAAAAAACGCACTCATATTATCATAGGAAAAGGAAATAAATTTAATCGGCTCCTGACAAGGATTGTTCCGGTGAGTCTTAGATGTCCTATGTTGACGCGCATTATATGGAGAGAAATTAAAGAGGAAAAACAAGTTGGAGAAGCCTATGAAAGTGTTGGTGACAGGAGCAAATAGCTTATTAGGGACAAATATATTGCTGGAGCTATT
>DATGTY010000085.1:0-2851 GCA_035301605.1 Chitinophagaceae bacterium
TTTTTGGTTGCTTCCGCTATGTGCCATGATGGTTCTCGGGTTTAGGTTTTCATTTAGAGCACCGACTCCTCGGTGCGAAAAATTTGCCTACCTTTGGCCCTCGCTACCGCGATTTGGGCCCAAAGGTACTTGCTTGCCACACGCTTTTTTCATCTCTGGTAAGCCTATGAACGCTAATAGGCCATATTCCTCCTTTCCTCGTACTCGCCGCCTTTCCAATCAAGGACGCGTATCCAGGGAGGAGTTCCCCGGAAAGCTCCATGGATGCAAGCGGACGGATTGGATATATTGCCAGTAGAGGAAAGGCTAATCATACATACGCCACTTGGGTTGACCTTTCGAGTCTTCGGCATTGGGATCTATTTCAAACCGTTTATCCGTTCCCTTTTGCTCTAGTTCGCATTTTTTCCTGTAGGTAATAAGCTTATAGGGTCGGCGTTTCATATCAGTTTGGATCGTCTCGGGCCACATAAAAAAGCTCTTGGGATTGTCCCTTAAGTCAGGCTTTACTTCCTTATAGTACTTCGCATAGCTGCGATATTCTATGGCTTGCAATATATTGGCTACTTCAAACTCTTGGATGGCGGAGGAAATGGCTTCCAGTAGTTGTTGATTAGATTCATCTACTACTATGTCAAACGTATCATTCCAGGCGTCGATCACTTTTTCCATTGCTGGCGTGATTTTAGGTAACGTATCTATAGTAGTAGTCTTTCTTGTATTATTACTACTTGTAGTATTACTCTTTGGTGTTTTTTCAATACCCCCTTGTGATTTTTTCAATAGGGGTCTTTGCGTTTTTTCAATACCCTGTTGATTATTTTCAATAGGGTATTGATTATTTTCACTACCCTTAATAATCGAAATAAACCGTTCTTTTATCTGCTTTCCATCTTTAACATAACGGACCTTGATAAAGCCATTTTTTTCTAAGCTTTTTACCCATTTAGATACGGTTGAAGGATCAACGCCATAAAGCTCAGCAAAATGTTTGTTGGATGCCCAGCATTCACCAGTTTTATTAGTGAGTGCTGTTATTTCTGCGAAAAACAACTTTTCACTGGATGATAATTTATCGCTATATCGCACGTCCGCTGTTATAATAGCGTAGTAGTTTGATTCCTTATGTCCCATATTATTCTTGGTCACCTGAAGGCTTTATTTCATTCTCACGAAGAAATTTTTCTATACCTTCCGTAGGGTAGACAATTTTTCGACCGTGCTGTGAGAAAGGAATCTGGTTAGTATCTCTCAGATGTTTTTGGCTACGATAGGACCATCCTGTGAGCTCTCTAAGCTCTTTAGTAGTCAAATACTCGCTCCTCTGAGACTTTCGTATTATGGAAGGGAGCTTCTTATCTAATATTTCTGCAACCGCTTCCGCGACTGCTTCCTTTAATTGTTCCTCTGTTTGGATAAAGGCTTGCATAATTGGCTCAGTTACGAATTTCGATTTTCGTTCTGAACCAAACTCAGTCTTTATAACTGAATAGTGAAGGATTTGGGCCTAAATCCTTCAAATCCAATAATCCATCAAAGATATTCTTGAATTAAGTCATCAAACCATCCCTCATAATTATCTCCTTTACGAAGAATTGATTCATCTCTAATAGGTTTATTCTTTATTTTTTTACTCTCATTTATTTCAAGATATAGCTCTCCCCAAAAGTCTTTCTTATATTTTGTTTCAGGCTTCTTCAAAATATTGGCAGCAATTTCTCTTGCCTCACTTTTATATTTTTTAGGTAAATACTGTGTTTTAGAACTAGCGTCATAGTTTTTGGCATTATCCTTCTTAAAAAGTGCTGTTACTATTTCCCCTTTTTGCTTATCATCCAAAATTATTTTCTCTCTCCGATATCCTTTACCTCTGGTGATAAACCAAATTAACAGATGGATAGGTTTTTTGTTTAAAGCGAAGGCAATGAGCACAAACGATAATGAGATTAGAATTACAAAGCACAATGCCCCTACCTTAGCAATGAATCCTGCTTCATGATCATCAGTTGGATCTTTATAAAATGGAAGTGTAAAAAAGAATTTTAGTGATAAAATTCTATCATTTATCAGATCCTTTTCCTCCATTAGCTTCGTTGCCCCAGAAACACTTTTTTTAATTTGCTCTAACTCCCCATACCTGAGCTCCCTACCAAATTTTTTGAAAAAATTGTTCTGAAGTACTTCTTCTTTCTGGCCCTCACTTAAGTCTGCCTGGTTGTTAAGATGTTTGTATTCTTCCTGTCCCCACTTCAACTCTTTTGGTGGAAAAGTTTCAGACAACTTTTCCAGTCCGAGAATAAGAGTTGGCAAACAGGACACACCAGTTATTAAGATTATTCCTGTGAATTTAAAAAAAGGCCAAAAAGTAGGAAAATACATATAAATGCCTAGCCAAATTGATGCTAAAGCAGCAAACCGTAGTATTGCTCTAAGCATAACCCACTCTATACTTTCAACCTTTTGGGTAACAACTCCCTCTTGTATTTTAACTTTATCCTTGGCAATCTGAATAGTTATATTTTCTTCTAACTGGTCTAACGTGCTTGTTATCCATTTAACTCTTCCATATAACAAGCGCTGCAGCTGAATACTTAAACTACTTACTGGTTTGGCATTGAACATAATACATCTTTTTTATTTGAATTGATTATGTAAAAAGATTCTCCATTTCGGTATCTAACATCTCCTCATCAAATGAATTGAGGTACTGCTCGGTTGTCTTAAGGTTGCTATGGGCTAAGGCCTTAGAAATGCTATATAAGCTCATTCCTTTTTTTCGGGCAAAATTGGCAAAAGAATGTCGTGCAATATGCGTCGTCACATTTTCTTCAATTTCCGCTAATTCGGCTAT
>DATGTY010000086.1:0-27521 GCA_035301605.1 Chitinophagaceae bacterium
AGGAAAATTATAAGAATTATGATTTTGGCTTGCATTCATGGAATGGAGAAAAGGTAATGGTGGAGTTTTCTTCACCAAATACCAATAAACCGCTGCATCTTGGGCATTTGCGGAATATCTTTTTAGGTTATTCTTATGCTAAAATATTGGAAGCCTGTGGTTATGATGTCATTAAGGCTAATTTGGTGAATGACAGAGGTATTCATATTTGTCGCTCTATGGTGGCCTGGCTGAATTATGGAGAAGGAAAAACACCAGAATTTGAAGGAATTAAAGGAGATCATTTTGTTGGGAAGTATTATGTGAAGTTTAATGAGGTTTATAAACGACAGATAGCGGATTTGGTAGCCGGGGGGATGACGGAAGCGGAAGCAGAAAAAGAAGCGCCGCTGCAGAAGGAAGCTGTAGAAATGTTGAGAAAATGGGAAAATAATGATAAAGAGGCTGTGGCGTTATGGAAGAAGATGAATGACTGGGTGTTTGCCGGATTTGATAAGAGTTATGATAGAATGAGGGTATCTTTTGATAAAATATATAGAGAAAGTGAAACCTATCTATTGGGTAAAAAACTGGTAGATGAAGGACTGGAAAAAGGTCTTTTTTATAAAAAGGAGAACGGCTCGGTCTGGACAGATCTTTCAGAAGACGGGCTGGATGAAAAATTGCTGTTGCGTGCAGATGGTACATCTGTTTATATGACACAAGATTTGGGGACTGCTCAATTAAAATATGATGATTATAAAATAGATCAAAGTATCTATGTCATTGGTGATGAGCAGAATTATCATATGAAAGTGTTGAAATTAATATTGCAGAAGCTGGGAAAATCCTATGCGGATGGGATTTATCATTTGAGTTATGGGATGGTAGAACTGCCTCATGGAAAGATGAAGAGCAGAGAAGGTACGGTAGTAGATGCGGATGATATGATGTCGGATATGGTAAATACGGCGGAGAAACACACGGAAGAATTAGGGAAAGTGAGAGATTTCTCTGAAGAAGAATTGAAGACGCTTTATGAAACTTTGGGTTTAGGTGCTATGAAGTTTTATTTATTGCGTGTAGATCCCAAGAAACGTATGGTTTTTAACCCTGAAGAATCTATTGATTTTCATGGTTTTACAGCTCCTTTTATTCAATATACTCATGCCAGAATTCAATCTATTTTTAGAAAAGAAAATATTCAACCGCAGGAATTTAAAGTAGAAATTTCTGCTTCAAAACAGATTTTTCATGATTATGAAAAGCAGGTGGTGCTGCAATTGGAACTTTTTCCACAAGCGTTGTTAGAAGCCTGTGATGAGCGTAATCCTTCTGTTGTAGCCGGCTATTGCTATGAATTGGCTAAGACTTTTAATACTTTTTATAATAATCTTTCTGTCAGTAATGCAGAAAGTGAAGAAAAGAAAGAATTGCGCTTACAACTATGTTTGATTACTGCGAAGGTGATTAAAAAAGGAATGGGATTACTGGGCATTCGTGTACCGGACAGAATGTAATAGATACAAAAAAACACCTTTAAAAGTCATTTGATACGACCTTTAAAGGTGAAAAATATTGGTTGAGTATGAGAATACTCCGTCTTTTAATTATTTATAAGTTGGATTATATAAGGTGCTGGAAGGTATTTCTACCGGAGGATTTCCCTGATAGCGATGCATATATAACGCTACACACATTGCAAACATAAACGCTACTGTTGCTCCAATGCTTAAGTAAAAAAGATAACGTGAGGTAGATACCCAACTTGTAGATACATCTTTTAATTCGTGTTTTTCTTGACCTTTATCTTCCATAGTAATTTTTGTTTTGCAGTACAAAATTAAGAATTGTATGCTTAGTAACCAATTATTTTTTAGTTTTTAATGAACGGGGAAAGATTTTAATTTTCCTGATGAAATAATCCCATATAATACTGCCTTTATATACCCCGGGTATTTCAAGAAAAGGAAGATATGGGATATCTTTAAGGTTGTTTTTATTGATGGATTTCCACTTATAATAGCTTCTATGTGCTTTCCATATACTCTTCACTTCTTCTACATTACCGGACAATAAACTTTTAACTGCTGCGACGCCATCTAGTACTTTTCTACTAAATAAAATTGTATTTCTCTCTTTCGGAGAAAGGTTTTTATATAGCATGATCAGGTTGTTGCGGAAGTTAAGATAGACCTTTCTCGGATTTCCCTGTGGAAGACTGCCACCTCCGACGTGATATACCATTGCTCGCGGACAAACAGCTATTTTATATCCCATTCGCTGAAGTCTCCAGCAGAGATCAATCTCTTCCATGTGGGCAAAAAAATCTTCATCCAGTCCGCCTGCTTCCTGATACAGATGGGCACGAATAAATAGGGCAGCGCCACTTGCCCAAAAGGCAGTCTGCTCATAATCATACTGTCCTTTGTCTTTTTCTACCGTTTTGAAGACACGTCCTCGGCAAAAGGGATAACCATAGCGATCTATCCAGCCGCCGGCAGCTCCTGCATATTCAAAAAAATCTTTGTGATGAAAAGCTCTCAATTTAGGTTGGCAGGCTGCTATTTGATGGTCTTTTTCCATCTCTTCAATGACTGGCTGAATCCAGTTGGAAGTTACTTCTACATCCTGATTAAGCAAAACAAAATAATCAGCTTCTATTTTTGATAAAGCTTCATTATAGCCTCCGGCAAATCCAAGATTTCCGGAATTTAAAATTATCTTTATCTCCGGAAAATTTTGTCTGATAAACTCAACACTGTTATCGGTGGATGCATTATCAGCTATATAAATGTCTGTGTTGGGATAGTCTGATGCAACTACTGAGGGAAGAAATTGTTTTAGAAATTTCTTGCCATTCCAATTTAAGATAACAACGGCCACTTTAGGAGGCTGCATAACTGATTTTTTTATATTCTCAAGTAAGGACAAAGGTAAGTATTATGATGGCAAGCAAACGAATATACTTTGATAGAATTGTAATTATTTGGGGTATAAATGAAATGTTACTTTCAATAGTAGATGTCTGAAATCAAATGATTAAAGGATAAAATTGCTAAAGAAAAAATAAAAAACTTAGCTTTGATACAATGAAAATACTTGCCTGTAGAAGTTTGTCGGATCTTGGTTATTACAATGAAAGGTCAAGCAAATAAACCCTACCTTTGTTCCGTCTTCGCCAAGGCTCTGGTGGGTAGTCAGGGAACTGGTAGGCAGGCAATCAACGAATAACCAAAGCATGCTAAAAAAAACGCCGGTTTGGAAATTAACCCTTGCAGCTTTAGGGCTTTTAATTGTTATAGCAACTTTGCTTTATGTGAATAGCTTTACAACAAAGCTAAAGCGTGAAGAGAAACTACGAATGAAAGCCTGGGTGGAAGCAAACATGGAGATTTTGACTTCCTCTTCAAATACAAATCTCAATATGGCTACTGAAATTGTAGCAGGAAATACAACTATTCCTGTTATTCAGGTAGATAGGAAAGGACATATCCTGAGTGTAAATAACTTAGGTTTGGAAGGGGAACATATTGTTGAAGAGAATAAAAAATTTCTGACTAAAAAATTAGATAAATTTAAGTCACTTCATAATCCCATTATTTTAAGATATAATCCCAAAGACAGTACGCAATACTATAAAGTATATTATGGAGAATCTTCTATGCTGCGTAGGATTAGATATTTTCCATATATACAGTTAACGGTCATCGCTCTTTTTATTGTGGTAACGCTGATTGCATTAAATAGTTCCAATAGAGCAAAAAGAAATCAACTTTGGGCAGGTCTTGCTAAAGAAACTGCTCATCAGTTGGGAACACCGCTGTCTTCTATGGAGGCTTGGGTAGAATTGTTAAAGGAAAATAAAGATAATGAATCCATCGTAAAAGAACTTAATCATGACTTGAGTCGGCTGAAAATGATTTCTGAGCGTTTCTCTAAAATCGGGAGCATGCCGGAACTGGAGGAAGCAGAATTAATATCGCACGTGCATAATGTGGTGGTGTATATGAAACATCGTGCCCCTAAGCTCATACGTTTTAAAGTAACTACGGATGGTGAAAAAGAAATTCCTGCTATGATTTCCCCTCTGCTTTTTGATTGGGTATTGGAAAATCTCTTAAAAAATGCATTAGATGCCATGGATGGGAAGGGTAGTATAACAATTGATATTTCTACGCATGCGGCACATTCTTATATTGATATTACAGATACCGGAAAAGGAATACCAACCAGACAGTTTGAAAATGTATTTTCACCCGGATATAGCACAAAAAAGAGAGGTTGGGGATTGGGTTTGTCTCTGAGTCGCCGGATTATGGAATCTTATCATAAAGGCAAACTTTTTATCGAAGAATCTGAAGTAGGGAAAGGAACGACTTTCAGAATAATGTTGCGGAAATAGAAATACGGTTAAGATTGGTGTAATATTTAATGATGTTTCTTTTTACTTTTGTGGGAAATATGGAATCATGACAGAAAAGGAATTATTTTTTAAACATGTTGCACAAACTTCAGATGCTCCTTTAGGATTGAAAATTGTGAAGGCGGAAGGCACGAAAATGTGGGATGAGTCTGGAAGAGAATATCTGGATATGGTGGCTGGAGTGGGCGTTTGTAATATTGGCCACAGTCATCCGGAAGTAGTTAAAGCAGTTCAGGCGCAAGTAGAGCAATACATGCATTTGATAGTATATGGTGAATTTATTGAATCACCGCAGGTACAGTATGCAAAAGCATTAACAGATGCTTTACCGGCTCATTTAAATTCGGTATATTTTACAAATTCGGGCACCGAATCTGTAGAAGGCGCTATGAAGTTGGCAAAACGTGTAACCGGGCGACCACATATTGCAGGCTTTAATAAAAGCTATCATGGATCTACTCAGGGAGCGCTGAGCATCATGGGGGGAGAAGAAAGCAGGCGTGCTTATCGGCCATTGCTTCCCGGAATCATGCATTTGCGATTTAATAATTTTGATGACTTACAGAGGATCGATGAACAAACGGCCGGAGTAGTAGCCGAGGTAGTACAGGCTGGTTCCGGTGTAGCTGTTCCTGAAATAGAATGGATGCAATCTTTAAGAAAAAGATGTACGGAGGTAGGTGCTTTGCTTATTCTGGATGAAGTACAAACCGGTATGGGGCGTACCGGCACTTTGTGGGCTTTTGAGCAATTTGGTATTGAACCAGATATTTTATTGTCTGCGAAATCTTTGGGTGGCGGTATGCCTTTAGGTGCGTTTATAGCAGATAAATCCTTGATGCACAAATTGACTTATGATCCTATTTTAGGACATATTACTACCTTTGGCGGTCATCCCGTTTCTTGTGCCGCGGGTTTAGCTGCTTTTAAGGTTCTTAAAAATAATATGGAAGGTTATCATGTTTTTGAAAAGGAAAAGCTATTTAGAACTCTTTTGAAACATGATGCCATAAAAGCGGTAAGGAGCAGAGGGCTTTTGATTGCCATTGAATTTGATACTTTTAAACAATGTAATGCTATATTAGGAAAGTGTATAGAAAAGGGAATGGTAGCAGATTTATTTTTATTTGCAGAAAATTGTATTCGACTGGCACCGCCATTGTGTATTACAGAAGATGAAATTCAAAAAGCCTGTCAGATTGTATTAGAAGCTATAGCAGAAGTATAGTTATGAAAGAAGAATATTATCAATGAATACCTTAAATTGCAAGTCCAAAGAATAACACCATGCAAGAGACAGATTTTTTAGTGATAGGTTCCGGTGTGGCCGGGTTAACCTATGCATTGAAGACCGCACAGTATTTTCCTGGTCGCAAAGTGACTGTACTATCAAAGGGAGAAATTTCTGAGACCAATACGAAATACGCTCAGGGTGGCGTAGCGGCAGTTACTGATTTGAAGCATGATAGCTATGAAAAGCATTTACAGGATACTTTGATTGCCGGAGATGGCATGTGTAAGAAGAATATAGTGGAAATTGTGGTGAATGAAGGGCCAAAAAGGGTAGCGGAAATCATAGAAATGGGAGCTGATTTTGATAAAGATAGTGATGGTGATTATATCCTGGGCAGAGAAGGAGGTCATTCTGAAAGTAGAGTCTTGCATTACAAAGATGTGACCGGAAAAGAGATAGAACGAACCCTGGTGGCAGCGGTTAAAAAGCAGAAAAATATTGATTTTGTTAGTCACTGTTATGTGTTGGATTTAATCACCCAACACCATTTGGGTTATCTCGTAACGAAATCTACAAAAAACATAGAATGTTATGGTGTCTATGTTTTTAATCATGAAACCGGTAAGATAGAGAAGTTATTAGCACCTATTACTGTTTTAGCTACCGGAGGAAGCGGTCAGGCTTATAGAACAACCACCAATCCGGTGATTGCTACCGGTGATGGTGTAGCCATGGTCTATAGGGCAAAAGGCAGGATTGAGAATATGGAGTTTATTCAGTTTCATCCTACGGCATTATATGCTGTTGGTGGAGAAGGGGATGCAGAAAATACCGGGCAGGACTTTTTGATATCGGAAGCGGTTCGTGGAGACGGCGCTGTTTTAAAAAATTGTCATGGAGAAGCTTTTATGGAAAAGTATGACGATAGAAAAGATTTAGCGCCTCGTGATATTGTGGCAAGAGCGATTGATAGCGAAATGAAAAAGACCGGAATGGTCCATGTATTTCTTGATTGCAGAGCCATGGATTTTGAGAAATTTAAACAGCATTTCCCTAATATTTATAAAAAATGTTTGAGTATTGGGGTAGATATCAAAAGAGATATGATTCCGGTAGCACCGGCAGCACACTATAGTTGTGGTGGAATTAGAACTGATGAATGGGGGAGAAGTTCTATTAAAAATTTATATGCCTGTGGCGAATGCGCTTCTACCGGCTTACATGGAGCTAATCGGCTGGCTTCTAATTCTTTATTAGAAGCAATGGTGTTTGCACATCGTTGCTTCCTAGATAGTATTAAACATATTGGAGAATTAAAAGTTCATAATGAGGTGCCGGATTGGGATATGCAGGGCACTATGGAACCAAAGGAAATGATTCTTATTACACAGAGTCTGAAAGAATTGCAGCAGGTGATGAGCGATTATGTAGGAATTGTTAGAAGTAATGTGCGTTTAGCCAGAGCCATGCGGCGTTTAGATATTTTACATGTAGAAACGGAAGATTTATATGAACAGACAACAGTCTCTCCACAGCTTTGTCAGGTTCGTAATTTGATTACAATTGGCTATTTGATTGTGAAAGGAGCGAGCTTCCGTCAGGAAAGTCGCGGATTACATTTCAATACGGATTATCCGGGTAAAAGTGAATTATTACAGGATATTGTGCTTTAAATTGTTAATTTAATCTTGTTTCTTTAGGAAGAAACCGGAATAAAATGAGTTATAATGTCTTTTGTTTCCTGAACGGCAGAATGTAAATCATCGTTTAATATGACATAATCGAATTTATCTTGGTATTTCATTTCTTCCGAAACACGATCTAGTCTTTGCTGAATATCGGATTTGGCTTCGGCATTTCGTTGGATTAACCTTTTTTGCAGTGTATTAAAAGAAGGTGGTTTAATAAAAATAGAGCAGGCCTCTTTTTTGAATTGTTTCTTTAAGTTTGCCGCTCCTTTGACATCTACAATTCGAATAGGATACTGACCTGCTTCCCAAATGCGTTCTAATTCAGAATATAGCGTTCCATAGTATTTTCCTTCATATACCTTTTCATATTCCAAAAAAGCATGGTGTTTAATTTTATTTTGAAATTCATCTACAGAAACGAAATAATAATCTTTTCCATCAATTTCTCTATTTCTTGGTGCTCTGGTTGTTACGGAAATAGTTAACGCTAGTTCCGGTATTTGTTTCATTAAGGCCTTGGCAATAGTCGTTTTCCCTGCCCCAGAGGGAGCAGTGATAATAATTAGTTTTTTATTGTTTTTGTAGGTAGTCATTTAAACAAACTAGTCTATTCTTCTTATTTCTGCACCAAGTTTTTGTAACCTACCCTCAATATTTTGATAGCCTCGATCAATTTGATGAGCGTTTTGAATGATACTGGTTCCTTCTGCACTTAATGCTGCGATAAGTAGAGCTACTCCGGCTCTAATGTCAGGCGATGACATGGTTACGCCCTGTAAAGGGCGGCTTCTGTTAAGCCCTACAACAACCGCACGATGTGGGTCACAAAGAATAATCTGCGCCCCCATGCTGATGAGTTTATCCACAAAGAATAATCTGCTTTCGAACATTTTTTGATGAATAAGCACGCTGCCTTTGGCCTGAATAGCAGTGACCAGTACGATGCTCAACAGGTCAGGAGTAAATCCCGGCCAAGGGTGGTCGTAAATGGTCAGTACTGATCCATCCAGATAAGTTTCTAATTCGTAGGTCTCTTGTTTCGGAATATAAATATCATCTCCTTGAATCTGCAGATTGATTCCTAATTGTTTAAATTTAGAGGGTATAATACCCAAATGATCCACGCCTGCATTCTTGATGGTTATTTCACTCTGTGTCATAGCAGCAAGGCCAATGAAAGAACCTATTTCAATCATGTCCGGAAGGATGCTATGTTGCGTTCCACTAAGTTTCGATACTCCTTTAATGATCAATTTGTTAGAGCCAATACCATCAATTTGTGCACCCATGTTTTGTAACATGGTACAGAGCTGTTGAATATAAGGTTCACAAGCGGCATTGTAGAGTGTTGTTATTCCTTTTGAAAAGACAGAAGCCATCATTAGGTTGGCAGTACCTGTTATGGAGGGTTCATCCAATAACAGGTAGGTGCTATTCAATCCTTTAGGAGCTTCTATAGTTGCATATTGGGAGGCTGTACTCGAATGGATTTCTGCTCCCATTTTTTGGAAGCCTCTGAGATGAGTATCCAGCGGACGACGTCCGATTTTATCTCCACCGGGTTGTGGAAACCGGGCTTTTCTGAAGCGAGCCAATAACGGACCTGCTATCATTACAGAGCCTCTAAGCTTACTTGCTTTATCTTGAAAAGTGTCGGTGTCTAAATAATTAAAGTTGATATTATCTGCCTGAAAAGTACAAATATGTCGATCTTTTCGATTGGTTTTAACCCCCATATCCTGCATCAATTCTATTAATTGATTAACATCTCGTATGTCCGGCAGGTTGTGTAAGGTTACTTTTTCTGAAGTGAGCAGGCAGGCACAAATAACTTGGAGTGCTTCATTTTTAGCTCCCTGTGGAATGACTTCTCCATGAAGCGATTTTCCTCCTTTTACTTCGAATGCATTGTTCACCTGTTTCTATTTTTGTGTTTGTGTCTGTTTTTTCCGTTGTTTCTACCTCCTTTATGAGAACGACTTCTTTTTCTGTTGGGGGTGTTAAATAGATTGTCCGGCAGTTGCAGACTATGGTCATTTTCATATTGAAGCTTTCCGTTGGTAATTTCAGAAAGCTCGGCTCGAATCATATCATCGTGCATTTCATCTTTATGCCAGGAGGCATAAGCTAATTTCATGTAGTAGCCGATGTATTGAATTAGTTCATTCTTTTTCTCGGAATCCTCTTCAAGTAAGGCCTTTTTTATTTCATTTTCAAGATTCTTTCCAAGATGTTTTGCTTTCGGATGATGTTTGGGGTAAGGTAAAGGATCCGGATGTTTACTTAAGGTTGCGTTAGTTGGAATGGGATACGGGGATTCTACTTTCAATTGAAAATCTGATATTAAGAATAAATGATCCCAAAGTTTATGACGCCAATCTTCTACATTCCTGAGATGGGGATTCAGTCGCCCCATTAATTCAATTACTGCTTCTGTATTCTTCTGGCGTTTCTTATTGTCCTCAATGGTGAGTAGGTATTCAACCATCTTCTGCACATTTCGACCATATTCTCTGATAGCCAAATGATTTCTTGTTGTATTATATTCCATAATAAATTTATCTCTGCAAACTTTATTGGCAAAAATAAGGAAAATATGTGTCCTTATTGATAGGGAAGTTAAACCATTCTTTAAAATGGTGTTACTTTTCGGAAGAAATATTGATGCTTCTGTTCATGGTCTCTTCTAGAGAAATAATGGTTTCGGTACGTTCAATCCCATTAATTTTTTGCAGCTGATCATGTAGTATTGTGCGAAGTTGTTGTATGTTTTTACAAACAATCTCAACAAAAATACTCCAATTCCCCGTCGTATAATTTAAGCGAACAATTTCAGGAATGCCTTTTAATTCCTGGGCTACAGAATAGTATAGGGAACTTTTTTCCAGGTATATTCCTACGAAAGCAATGACATCATAGCCTATCATTTCTAGATTGACTTGCATCTTGTTGCCTTTTATGATCCCTAATTCATGTAGTTTTTTCATCCGCACATGTATCGTACCACCGGAAACAAGCAATTTTTTACCTAAATCAGCGTAAGAAACACTGGCATTCTGCATCATTTCATTTATGATGCGTAAATCTAATTTGTCTATATGGGATGATGGCATATCGTTTAGTGTACTATTTGAAAAATTTCTAAAGAAAGGTCTAAAGTAGTAAAAATATAAAAAGGATTCAATGTTTTGATTAAGTTTTTTGTAAAAATATAAAATCTACTGGATTGTGCTAAATTTGCCTGCTATGGGACACAAGAAATTAATACGATTTGAAGAAATAAAGACCTTTCCTAATGTTTTGATATTTCCAAAAGATATTAAAGGTGAGTGGGCAACAAAACATTTTCAGAATAACTTACCTTTGACTTTAGAACTCGCGTGTGGTAAGGGAGAATATACTGTTGGGATGGCCAGACGATTTAAAAATAAAAATTTTGTAGGGGTCGATATAAAAGGAAATCGTATTTGGAAAGGAGCAAAGATTGCCTTGGAAGATGAAGTCTCTAATGCTGCTTTTTTGAGAATTCAAATTGACCATATAGCGGACTATTTTGCAGAGAATGAAGTCGCAGACATTTGGATTACATTTCCGGATCCTTTTCTGCGCAAATCGAAGGCTAAAAAAAGACTGACACATCTGCGCTTCTTACATCATTATAAGAAAATTTTACAGCCTGAAGGGCGTATTCATTTGAAGACGGATTCTCCGGAATTATATGAATTTACTCAAGAGGTTATTGCTGAAAATAATTGTATTCTGCATAAGAATCTTTCGGATGTATATGCAAATGAGCCCAATGAACTGCTGAAAATTAAGACGTTTTATGAAAAAATGCATTTGGAAGATGGACGGACTATTCGTTATTTAGAATTTTCATTACCGGAAGTTTTGCCGGAATGGCCTAAGAAATTGAAGAAAGATGAATCAAGAGAAGAACAAGGTCAATAAGCCTTTTTATGAAGCTGTTTATGCTGTAGTTCGTTCGGTTCCGGTCGGTAGGGTAACTACTTATGGAGCAGTAGCCGAGGCTACTGGAACGCGGCTTTCCGCTAGGATGGTAGGCTGGGCATTAAGTATGAGTCATCAGGCTCATCCGGCAGTTCCTGCGCAAAGAGTGGTTAATAGATTAGGTATTCTATCCGGAAGGCACCATTTTGCTACCCCTACCTTAATGCAAGAGTTGCTAGAGCAGGAAGGGGTAAAAGTAAAAGATGATAAAGTAGTCCATTTTAAAGATAAATTCTGGGATCCTTTACATCCTGATGCCTAGAGATTTCATTCTTTTGAAAAAGAATTTTAATAATCCGGATCGGAATAAATGACTTGTAAGACTGTTTGTCCCACGGCTTTAAGCGTTTTTTTACTAATATTATCCATATTATCGGTAATTTTATGATGCCAGGGCATAAAATCGCCATTCCCTTGTAATCCAATAATATCCATGGTAGGAATACCGGTTATTCTGTTGACAAACTCATGATCATCGGTGATGCCGATATTTCCTATTTGTCTATATCTAAAGAAACTGGAATAGCCTATACTATTGGCTATATCCCAAACCATTTTTGATTCGGCATCGGCATAATGTCGTGTAATCATCTCTCTGAAAAAACGGGCTCCTTTTCCGCCAACCATGTCTAGCAGAATACCATATTTTGCCTGATATCCATTCTGTTTTGCTGTCTTTGACCAATATTGGGTTCCCAATCCCCAAGAATTGGCGTTGTTATTCACTCCGGCATCTTCTATGTCTGTAAATAAAATATCCACACCAATTTTTGGTTTTTCTTTCTCTAACTGTCGGGCAATTTCTAATAAAGCGCCAACACCACTTCCTCCATCGTCCGCACCATCAAAGTGTTGATCGGCTGTTTCCGGAACCGCATCTGCAAACTCGCGCGTATCCCAATGTGCCAGTAAAAGTATTCTTTCCTTGGCATCAGGATTAAAATGCCCGATAATGTTAACAGATTTATAGGCGTTGTTAAGGCTATTTATTGTGGCTCGTTGTATGGTTGTTTGGTCTGCAAATGATTTCATCTTGGAAATGAGCCAGTCGGCACATGCTTTGTGTGCTTGTGTGTTGGGTATCCGTGGGCCAAAACTAACTTGCTTTTCAATATAGTGATAGGCACTGTCGGCATTAAAAGCAGGTGCTTTTGCTAAAGGCTGTTCCTTGGTTTTTTGTTGTTTGTTATTGGACTCTTTATTCCCTCCTGATTGACATGCAAATAAGAAAAGGCTTAAAGCGAGTATAGGGATAATCTTTACTTTATTATTCATAGGTGTCAAACTTATTAAGTTTATGTCTAAAATGTGACAAAATTAAGATTTAAATTTTTTCTTGTGGTACAAAGGAATTTTTTCATTGTAACTTTGTAAAAAAAATAACATTGGGATAAGAATTATAGAATAACTGAGATATTTATAAATTTGAAACATTGTTGTAATTAATATGGCACAAATAATTCCATTACTGGAAGGTAGTTTTACTGTAGATAAAAGTAAGGCTTTTCATCCTTTTGATACCGAAAAAGATAACCTTCAAGAACGACCTCATGGATCTTTATTGGTTGAAGTGCAGCCCTTTTTGTTAAAAACAGCGGAGGAGAATATTGTAATAGATACAGGCTTGGGATTTGAGAAAGATGGGTTATTACAATTGCATTATAATCTAATTGAAAATGGAGTTCAGCCTGAGGATGTTGATAAAGTTTTGATGAGCCATCTACATAAAGATCATACCGGCGGTATGAGCAAGATAAATGAAGAGGGCGAAAAAGAATTGAGTTTTCCGAATGCGACTTATTATATAAATAAAAAGGAATTGGATTACGCTCTGGATAATATTGGTTCTTCTTATGTAGAGGAGCAGCTTACTATCCTTGTGGATCATCCTCAAGTAACTTTCTTTGATGGAGATGGTGAAATTAATTCGTCTATAAGCCATAAATTATCAGGAGGACATTGCCCTTATCATCAGGTTTTTTGGATTAAAGATGATGAGGATATTTATTTTTATGGAGGAGATGTAGCTCCCCAATATAGCCAGCTAAAACGTCGCTTTATTGCCAAATACGATTTTGATGGAAGAAAAAGTATGGAATTGAGGCAAGAATATTTGGAAAAAGGAAAAAATAAAAACTGGATTTTTTTGTTTTATCATGATATTAAAACGCCTTTTATTCAGCTGTAATGTAAGGAGTAATAATTTTTAAAGCGCTTGGCTCTATTTTTATATTTATTTCCCGGCTGTTATTGGAAATAGTATCTCCATCGGTTTGTATAGATTTAATTGTCCGATTGGAATATATCGTAAAATCTTTACAGAGAATCGATTTTATGTGTTTGGATTGATGTTCTGTGAAAGAGCTAATAACAATAGGAGGAAGTTCCCATGGAGTCAGGTGCTCAATAATCGAAATATCTAATAAACCATCGAATGGAGAAGCTGCCGGGGATAGCTTGAAATTGTATCCCATTTGATTGCTATTTGCAACATTAATCATAAAAGCCTGCCCCTTCTCTTTCTTGCCTTCTGTCTCAAATTGATAAGTGAAAGGGTGATATTGTTGAAGGGCTTTTGGTATTGATTGTAAATAGCCAAGAAAACCACGCGTTTTACTCTTGTCAAAAAGGGATGAAACTACGGCATCAAATCCTACTCCGGCGTTGCTTAAGAAAAGATGATTATTAATAAAACCCACATCCATTTCTTTGATATGGAGTTGATTAATAATGCGAATAGCTTTCGGTACGAGTAATGGAATTTTTAAGCTACGAGCCAGGCCATTGCCGCTTCCTGTTGGAATAATTCCGAGTATAATGTTGGTATGCCATAATCCCTGCGCAATTTCATTTACAGAGCCATCTCCTCCTACAGCAACAACAATATCCACCTTGTCTGCTGCAGCCTGCCTGCTTAATTTGATGGCATGTCCTTTGTAATGGGTGAACGCAAGTTGGTATTCAAAAATTGATTCATCAAGCCATCTATCGATTTGTCTGGAAATCCGTCTTTTGGCGGAAATACCGGATTTTTTGTTAATAATGACTAATACCTTTTTCATTTAGTGCTCCATTAAGCTCTTTTCTTTACCTATTTGGGCTGCAATTAATGGGGATTTTGGTGCTAAGAAAAACCCGGTCAGGCTAGCAAACATGATGGGCATAAAGAATCCGAAACCGGTTAAGGTTGATACCAAAAGGATTGTACTTATTGGTGTACGAGTAACACAAGAATTAACTGCTGCCATACAGCAAACAACTGCAAGTCCAACATGTTGAAATTCGGGATTTATGGTAAATAGTAGAATTCCCAATGCCGCACCAATAAAAAATAAAGGGATAATAAAACCTCCACGCCAGCCGGAAGTTACGGTTAAAGCCATGGTAAATACTTTAGCAATAATGATGATAGCCAAAATACCAATCGTCCAGTGTTGGTGTAGTAATTCTATAAGTTCATAGTGAGAAAAATAACGTGTAATGGGAAGTTTCCATGCAATAATACCAAGAATAATTCCACTGAGTGTAGTTTGGATATAGAAAGGCATTTTTGCTTTCTTAAAAGTGAGTTTTAGTGTTCTGAAACTCCAGATTATTCCCCAGCCTAAGATGGCACTAATAGCTCCATAACCCATAGCCCAGAAAAAATCCGTTACCACGAATTGATAATCTATGTTAAATGGAAGATCCCAAACGGGGGCTAACCCCATTTGCGTAATAAGTTGATATACGATAAAACTTGTTCCACTGGCTACAAAGGAAGGAATTAATGCCTGGTAGTATTCTACCACGTGTTTGTGGTGCATTATTTCCAGAGCGAATAGACTTCCGCCCAATGGGGCGCCAAACATGGCAGTGAAACCGGTTGCCATGCCTGCAATACTCAAAGATCGGTATTCCTCTCCACGCAGTCTGAAGCGTTTGGCAAGCCAGGATCCGATAGATCCAATCACTTGTACCATAGGCGCCTCTGGTCCCGCACTACTTCCTGCTCCAATTCCAATAATAGATGTCGCGATCATTGAGGGATTGTTCCTTGTATCTAAACGACCTCCATTAAATCGAATATTATTAACTACAATCTCCATTTCTCCCGGATCTCCTCTAAAATGTATAATTAATCCTATAATTAATCCGGCAGCACCCATGATTCCAATCACTTGCCAAGCCAGGGTGTACTTTCCTGTAATTTCCATCAGGTAGTCAATCACATTCCAATAAATACCTGCAACTATTCCACCTACAATACCGAGTGCAACCCAGGTAAAGAAGGATTTTGTAAAGACGAATGGATTAAGAGTCAGTGGTACATTAATCTGATTTCGTAACTTAATCCATTTCCGTCTACGAGAAAAATCGGACATTTAATGATAGATATATATTATATAAATATTTTTGCTCTGCAAAGGTACGTGAGCTAATTTAAATATCAATAGGGTTCGGTAGGTGAATTTTGTATTAATTTTAGGGTATAAGTCAGTTGTAATAAGGGATGTCTTAGTATTTTATTTAAATGGATGCTCTTTTTATAAGTCTAAATGGGTTCTTTATTTTTGTATATTTTTTATCTAGAATTAATTCAGCTGTTTTGCGTCCCATTGCTTTGTGATCTGTAGAAATTACTGTAATACCCTCTAGTAAGATTTCCTTCAATGGGGTTTCATTGTAGGAAATAATTCCTATGTCTGTCCCAATTTTGAAATGATTGTCTTTACATTTCTTGATTAATTCTACCAAGTCTGTTTCACTTATAACAATATAGACATCTCCTTTTTGAACAGGAGAATTTTCATTCATCTCTTCGAATATAGAATAGTCAAAACTATTTAACATACAGAAATTGCGGAATCCTGCTTTAATTTCAGGAGGATAAGGAGTGAGTGTAGGATTGAGATAGATGAGTCTTTGGTATTTATCCAGTAGGGGTTTAGCCTCTTCAAGCGCATCTATGATATCTTTCCTGAAATCTTGATATATAGCGGTATAATTCTGTTCGAGTTGTGGCAAATCTCTATCCAGCAGGATTAGTTTTTCTCTTGGAATGCGGTTAATAATGTTGATTGCTTTCTCTTCATTATCATAAAAATGAGGCATTACAACGTAATAATCATATCGACCAATATTATTTTTGATAATAATGTCTAGTATGTTGATATCCCAGTGATGGATTTTTAGATCTACTTTTGTATTTTTACCCAGTGATAGTCTCAATGCATCATATATCTGTTTTTTGTAGTTACTGAGTTTATTAAAAATTAAAAGTACTCTGGTAGGGATATTTACATCAGTTCTGTTTACAAAGTACCCTTTTCCTCTGACTGCTTCGATTATATTTTGCTCCTTTAATTCTTTGTAAGCCTTCTCTACAGTATCTCTAGATATTAAATGTTCTATACTTAACTGGTTAATTGAAGGCAATTTGTCTCCTTTATGAAAATCTCCATCACGAATCGCTTTAATAAGGGAATCTGCAATAGAAAGATATTTGGGGGTATTGGGGGTAAAGGAGATGCGTATGTTTTTAGTCATGTTTGCCAATTTACAAAAATGGTCTCACAAGTTACGAATTAAAACTAATCTTTGAAAAAAGATTCTTTTTGGTTGGATGGCTAAACTGATAGTTTACTAGTATTTTGCCGCATATTTTTATTTTTTTTCTGTTCTTTTTTATTGCTCATACATTGATCTATGCTGGATTTAGATAAATTTTATGCAAGGATACAAGACAGTGCAGGATAGTTTTTATTCAACCTTCCAATACTTTTAGTCTTTTAAATAATATAATTCTGTGTTTACTAAATTTTTATTGGGGTAATGTATAAATTTATATTCTTTTTGTTCATTTATGTTTGCGTTTCTTTCAATCTAAGTGCGCAAATTAATATTGGTCAGTATGAGGGTGATTTTAGTAAGAGCAAGAACGAAATTTCTTTCTCTGCAACGAATGCGAAAGTAAAACTCAATTTCTGTACTCCTGCAATGTTTAGGGTAAGAGTAAGTTGGGATGGACATTTTAATGAAGCCGAACATTGGATGGTAACCAAGTATCAATGGAATCCTGTTGATATTCAGACTGTTAATCAAGAGGATGATTTGCAGATTAGAACTACTGACCTAAAAATTGTTATTCATAAGAATCCAATAAGAATTGACGTCTATACGACTGAAGGAAAATTGTTGAGTTCTGAAAGTAATACAGCCATGACTAGAAATGGCGCTGTTAAAAAAGGTAATGTTGTTAAATGTAGCAAATTTTTACAGCCTGATGAACATTTTTTTGGTTTTGGAGAACGGATGGATTTTTTAGACAGACGAGGTAAAAAAGTGAGTCTCAATGTAGGAAGGGGGGAATCGGATTCTGGTCATTTAAAGGGGGCATATAATACGTTGAAAGCAAACTATAGTCCAATCCCTTTTTTTATGAGTACAAAGGGATATGGTCTGTTTTTTCATAATAGCAATAAGACAACTTGGGATATGGGATCTACTTCTTCCAATAGCTATTCTTTTGCTGCTGTTAATGGAGAATTAGATTATTATTTTATTTATGGACCTAAGTTTCCTGCAATTTTAGATGAATATACGGAACTTACCGGTAAATCTCCTTTATTACCCAAATTTGCCTTGGGCTTACAATTTGGAACTTATAGCGGAGGTACTTGGGGACATGAAAAGCATGCTTCTCCTGCATATGTTCTTGCTTTGGTTAAGGAATTCAGAGAAATGGGGATTCCTTTGGATATACTATTCTTAGATTCTACCTGGAGAATATTCGCCGAAGGAGGACATGGTGCTACCACCTTTGAATGGCGTGATGCTTTTACCAATCCCAAGGAAATGTTTGATAGTTTGTATGCCATGCATTTGCACATGGTTGGCCTGCATATTCGATCTCGTTTGGATAATGGTCCAAAGTATCATTTACTGAAAGATGCACAGAAGGCAGGAATGACTTATCCCGAGCAAGGTCATCAGGGGGAGTTTCCCAATTATTTTGATTCTACCGCAGTAGATTGGTGGTGGAACAATGCGGTGATGAAAGTGGCTTCTCAGGGGGCTATGTTTTTTAAGACAGATGAAGGTAGCGCTTTTGGTAGAAAGGCGAATGAGAGTGATAAGAGGGGGCCTACAGATTCTTTAGCCTTAACCTTACATAATATATTCCCTCTGGCTTACACGGGAGCTGCATTTAATGAATTTCAAAAATATAATGGCATTCGTGGCATGAATCAAACCCGGGAGGGCTATGCAGGAATTCAGCGTTTCCCTTATATTTTTGCCGGAGATTGGCCTAGCCAATGGCAGTTTTTTGAACCTGTGATTAAGGCCGGTTTAAATATTGGGGTCTCCGGCGTGGGATACTGGACACATTGTATGGGAGGATTTGAAGGTAAAGCTGACCCTGAATTATATATCCGTTGGTGTCAATTTGGAATGTTTAGTCCGGTAGCTATGGCTTTTGGTATGGATCATCCCGGATATAAAGAACCATGGAATTATGGAGAAAAGGCTTTAAAGAACTTTAAAAAATATGATTCATTACGTTATTCTTTAATCCCTTATATTTATTCTACTGCTTATGAAAATCATGAAACAGGCATGCCAATAATTAGGGCATTGGTACTGCATTATCAAAATGATCATAACGTTTATGATATTACGGATCAGTATATGTTTGGAGACAATATGATGGTATGTCCTGTGACGGAAAAAGGAGCACGCAGCAGGGTGATATATCTTCCGGAAGGAAGCTGGGTGAACTACTGGACCGGTGAAAAATATGAAGGAAAACAATATATAACAGTATTATGTCCTTTATTACAAATTCCTATTTTTATAAAAGGAGGCGGGATAATCCCAACTCAAAACGTGATGCAATATATTGGGGAAAAACCTGTAGATGCGATTACCTTAAATATTTATCCTGATGGCAGATCTTCTTTTGACTTATATGATGATGACGGACTCAGTCTGAAGTATCAAAAAGGAAATTATGCTATTACAAAAATCACAAGTGAAAAATTAGAACAAGCTATTGACGTTGAGATTGCAAAACCTGAAGGCAAATATTCTGTTGAGGAAAGAAAATATAAGCTTAAAATACATCTCAATCAATCACCCATTTCGGTGATTGACAATGGAGATCCGATGTCCCAGAGTGATTTAAATAATAAAAAAGGGTGGTATTTCGACTCCGAAAATAAAATACTTTGGGTATATCCGAAGGAAACCAGTAAGAAAAATATAAATATAAAGGTCAATTTTTAAACTTAAAAATTATGAAAAAAGGAACATTATTACTTTTAGTCGTTTTGTCGGGGACATTTATTATGCAGGTAAATGCCCAATCAAAAGAACAGACGTCGGCGGTCTTACAAAAGATTGCTGATCGTATTGTAAAAGAGACTCCCTACGAATTTGTAAATACAAAAACGAAGAAAACTTATGACAATCTTGAAGGGGTTCCTTTTACTTTGAACATGAAAGTAAAAAGCAGATACAATGATTGGCATTATACAAATGGAGTCTTAGATATAGCCTTGATGGAATTGTCAGAGGCGTTAAATACTGATAAATATGAAAATTATGTTTTGAAAAATATGGATTTTGTATTTAATCCGGATAATCTGAATTATTTTAAAAAGCAATATCAAAAAGTACTAAAGCAAAAAGATGGTTTGGATAAAGTCAGCGATCTTTCATGGTATATGATTTTCCGGATGATTCGTCTGGATGATTACGGCGTTATGGCTGCCAGCTTAGTTGATCTTTATGAGAAACATAAAGACCCTGCATTTAAAAAATATATTGATAAGGCAGCTCATGCACTAACTTATGCGGAACCCCGGCTGGAAGATGGAACTATTGCCAGATATTTTCCACATGAAATGTCGATATGGGCAGATGATCTTTATATGAGTGTGTCTCTATTATCTCGTATGGGAAAGCTTACAGGGGATAATAAATATTTTGAGGATGCTGTTCATCAGGTCTTGAAATTTCATCAATATTTATGGGATCCTGTAAAAAATATATACTATCATGCTTATTTTACGGATACAGAGAAAAATGGTGTAGCTTACTGGGGAAGGTGTAATGGATGGGTAATGATGGCACAGGCTGAACTGTTGTCCGCTTTACCTGAAGATTATCCGCAACGGGATACTTTAATTCAGTTATTCCGTGAAGAGGCAAGAGGTATTTCTCGTTATCAAAGTGCGAATGGATTATGGCATCAATTATTGGATAAGCCGGATTCTTATTTGGAGACCAGTTGCTCTGCTATATTTACTTATTGCATTGCAAAAGGCGTTAATGAAGGTTGGTTGGAACCTTACTTCAGCCGAGTGGCCAAATATGGATGGGAAGGTCTTGTGAAAAATAAAATTACAGCAGATGGAGATGTAATTGATATCTGTCCGGGTACAGGTATTGGTTATTCAACTGTATTCTATTATAATCGACCTAAAACAAGGAATCGTCCGATGGGAGAAGGCCCGGTTATACGTGCCGGTGCAGAAATCTTAGAGATGACACCTTATAGGTCTGCTCCTGCATATACTACTTATCATTTGGTAAAAGATAGAAGTGAAAGTGGAAAATAAATCAATATGAAGGAGAAATTTACAGCTGTAGCAATAATGATTGTTGCATTGACTATTTCATTTTCAGCTCATTCACAGTCAGCATATAAGTTTGATTTTGGAACAGGGAAAGTCAAACAAGACTACAAACAAGTCACTGCGGTTACACAGTATAATGAACAAAGAGGATTTGGATTTGATTATAATACCAAAGTGGTAGCAAGGAACAGAGAGGAGGAAAGCAGTATGCTAAAAAGTGATTTTTGTACCAGTATTGGATCTATGTTTTTTTCTGTGAAAGTGCCTGAAGGAACTTATGAAGTTACAGTAACTCTAGGAGATGCCCGACGAGCATCAAAAACTACTATTAAAGCAGAATCCCGGAGATTAATGGAAAAAGAGGTGGTTACAAAACCTGGAGAGTTTAAGAAGGTCTCTTTTATGGTCAGTATTTGGGATAGTGTAATTAATGAAAATAAAGTAGTAATACTTAAATCACGGGAACGGGATAAATTGGATTGGGACAATAAGCTCACATTGGAATTCAGTAATGCAAGACCTTGTGTAGATGCTATAACTATTAAAAAAGTGAATAATGCGACAACCATCTATTTAATGGGTAATTCTACAGTGACAGATCAATCTCTGGAGCCATGGTTCTGTTGGGGGCAGATGATCCCTTCCTTTTTTAAATCAGGTAAAATTGCCATTTCAAACCATGCAGCTTCCGGATCTACCTTAAGAGCATCTATTGGACGAAAAAGGCTGGCTAAGGTTTCCAGTATGCTAAAACCGGGAGATTACCTTTTTGTTGAATTTGCGCACAATGATCAAAAGCCGGGCTCAGGAGAAAAAGCATATACAACTTATAATAAGTATTTAAGAATATATGTTGATTCTGCCAGAGCACATGATGCCATTCCTGTATTTGTGACTTCCACCAATCGTCGTCGATTTAATGAAAATGGTGAATTTTATGGTACACTTGGCGATTTTCCGGATGCTATGCGTTACGAAGCAAAAAAAGATAATGTTACATTGATAGATTTGAATGCTATGACAAAGACTTTATACGTGGCATTAGGTTCTGAGAAATCCAGAGATTTATTCGTACAATTTCCTGCCGGTACCTTTCCCGGGCAAAAAGAAGAATTAGCTGATAATACTCATTTCTGTGATTTTGGAGCCTATGAAATAGCTAAATGTGTAGTAGAAGGAATAAAGAAAAAACTTCCCGATGTGGCTAGATATTTAAAGTCGGATTTAGCGCCCTTTGATCCTGCCCATCCTGATGATATCAAAGATTGGTATCTGCCTCTCACGCCTATGTTTACAAGTATTAAACCTTATGGAAATTAAAAAAGTGTATGATGTTTAAATATAATAAAAATATAATAATTGTTACTGCTTTCTTTCTGGCATTTGGTCTTTCTTCCTTTACATTGCCATCAATATCAGAGCTTTCGAGTCCTTCTTTAGATTGGATTAAGCAAACAGGTGCAAAGGTTTTCCCGAAAGGCAATACGATATATAATGTAAAGGACTATGGTGCTGTGAATGATGGAAAAACAATGAATACCAAAGCTATTCAAAAAACAATTAATATTTGTGCCAAAAATGGCGGAGGAATAGTCAAATTTGATACGGGAGAATATTTGACGGGATCCATTTTCTTAAAATCCGGAGTTCATTTAGTTATTGATGAAAATGTTACCATTTTGGGGAGTCAGGATATTAAAGATTATCGTGAAATTCAGACCAGAATTGCAGGAATTGAAATGAAGTGGCCGGCTGCATTGATTAACGTGAAAGGACAGCATAATGTGGCCATTTCAGGAGAAGGAACGATAGATGGACAGGGAAAAACTTTTTGGGATGAGTATTGGCGTACAAGGAAAATTTATGAAAAGAAAGGATTACGTTGGATAGTAGATTATGATGTGAAACGACCTCGTACTTTATTGGTTCAAGAGTGCAAGGATGTAACCATTAAAGATATCACTTTAAAAAGAGCAGGATTTTGGACTGTCCATATTTTGTATTCTAATCATGTTACTGTGAATGGCATAACCATAAGAAATAATATTGGTGGACATGGGCCAAGTACTGATGGTATTGATATAGACTCTTCTACTTATGTGAGAATTGAAAACTGTGATGTGGATTGTAATGATGATAATTATTGCTTAAAAGCAGGACGTGATGCTGATGGTTTAAAGGTAAATAAACCTACTGAATATGTATGGATACATGATTGTATAGCTCGTGCAGGCGCAGGATTACTGACTATTGGAAGTGAAACATCAGGTAGTATTCATCACGTCTTAGTAGAAGATTCCAAAGCAATAGGGACAAGTAATGGCGTTAGATTTAAATCGGCCCTTACAAGAGGTGGAACTGTATCTGATATTCATGTTAGAGATCTGAAAATGGAAGATGTCAACAAGGCTATAGCAGTGAGCATGAATTGGAATCCGAGTTATAGTTATTCAAAACTCCCAAAGGGTTATAATTACGATTCTATCCCTTTAAGGTGGAAAAAATTATTGGAAAAAGTACCTGAGGATAAAGGGATTCCAACAATGAAGGATATTTATATTTCTAACTTAAATATTAAAGGATGTAAAACGGCTATTTATGCTTCCGGAATGAAAAAATCCCTCCTTGAGGATTTTTACTTAAAGGATATTAATATTCGTGCAGAAGAAGCAGGAAAGATTGCTTATGCTAAGGACTGGACCTTTAAAAATGTGTCCATTAGGGCTAAAGATGGAAGCAAGGTCAAAGTTTCTCATTCTATTCATGTAAAACTGTAAATTAATCAGTGAATTTTTATTGATAAAAGGGAATAACTATGTTTTTAAATAAAAAAAATATACAGCTAACTATATTGAGTCTAGCGTTTTGTATGATGATGGGGATATCGTGCAATAAACAGGAAAAAGTAGATTTGAAATGGCCAGAGACTACGGAAACAACGCATCCTTGGGCTCGATGGTGGTGGATGGGAAGCGCAGTAAATAAAGCCGATTTGAAAGCTGTGATGAAAAACTATAAAGCTCATGGATTGGGAGGGTTGGAAATAACTCCAATTTATGGAGTGAAAGGTACGGAAGACCAATTTATCGAATATTTGTCTCCAGAATGGATGGATATGCTTCAATTTACTTTAAATGAAGCCCAAAAATTAAACCTTGGAATAGATATGGATAATACTGCAGGCTGGCCTTTTGGTGGTCCCTGGGTTGCGTCTGATGATGAGAGTAAATCGGTTTTTTATAAAACCTATGCATTAAAGGGAGGAGAAACATTAAAGCATCCTGTGCAATTTGAGCAAAAGCCCATGGCAAGAGCAGTAAGACATCGTGTCTCCATTGATGATATAAAAGAGCCTATTAGTGCAAATGATGATTTACAAGAAATGGCGCTGGGGCAGGTTGTCTTCCCAAAGCAATTGCCGTTGAAAGCTTTAGTCGCATATTCTGATGACGGTAAAACAGTTAAGTTGATAGATAAGGTAGATTCTACCGGTCATTTAAGCTGGACAGCACCTGAAGGAAACTGGAAACTCTATGCTGTTTTTGAAGGATGGCATGGCAAAATGGTAGAACGAGCAGCTCCCGGAGGAGAAGGGTTCGTCATTGATCCGTTTTCCAAAAAAGCCCTTCAGGATTATTTAAAGCCTTTTAATCAGGCTTTCAAAGGTTATGATATAACTTATTTACGTGCCTTTTTTAATGACTCTTATGAAGTGGATGATGCAAGTGGAGAAGCAGACTGGACACCAGAGTTTTTTAAGGATTTTGAAGAATTAAGAGGATACGACTTACGAGATTACCTGCCTGCTTTGTTTGGCAAAAGCAATAAAAAAGAAAATGAAAGAGTAATTGCCGATTATAGAGAAACAATATCTGATCTGCTATTAGATAATTTTACTCTTAACTGGAAGGAATGGGCAGATAAGAAAGATGCGATTATCCGTAATCAGGCGCATGGGTCTCCTGCTAATATTCTTGATTTATATGCGGCAAGTGATATTCCTGAAACAGAAGGTTATGAGCCGGTAAAGATAAAATTTGCCAGCTCTGCCGGCCATGTTTCCGGTAAGCCGCTTATTTCCTCAGAATCATGTACCTGGTTGGATGAGCACTTTTTGGGAACGCTTGCAGAAGCAAAAAAGACCGTTAATCGCTTTTTACTGAATGGGGTTAACCATATTTTTTATCATGGAACAACTTATTCGCCTCCTGATGCCCCTTGGCCGGGTTGGCTTTTTTATGCTGCAGTTGATTTTAGTCCTTCCAATTCATTTTGGGATGATTTTGCCGCATTGAATACTTATGTAACTAGAATCCAATCTTTTCTGCAAAAAGGAAAACCTGATAATGATATTCTGGTATATTATCCCATATTTGATTATTGGTCCAAACCCGGTAAACATCTGCTTCAACATTTTGACGGAAGTGGAGGAGGTAGAGAAAAGTCTGATTTCTTTATACTAGTGGATTCCTTAATGAAGCAGGGTTATACCCTTGATTTTATTTCTGATCGTCAACTCGAACAAACAAAAGTTGAAAATGGAAAGATTTTAACAAATGGACTTGATTATAAAACCGTTATTTTACCTGAATGTAGCTATATCCCATTGAGTACTTTAAAAAAACTGTCGGGGTTAGCCAAAAATGGAGCAAAAGTTATAGTGCATAATGATCTTCCTGAAAGTGTACCCGGATTAGCGAATATTGATAAACGACAGAACACTTTTGATAAGACTGTGAATCAGATAAAATTTACTTCAACTGAGAATGAAGGGTTTAAAAAAGCAGATGTGGGAAAAGGGCTTTTCCTATTGGGAAATAATTTACAATCCATGCTCTCTACCGTTGGAATACAACAAGAAACAATGGTGGATGACAGCCTTCATTTTGTTCGACGTAGCAGCAGTCAGGGCGAATATTATTTTATTGTAAATAAAGGAACCTCTTCGGTTACTAAATGGATTCCAATTCAAAAAGGAGGGACTTCTGTTGCTATTTTTAATCCACAAACCGGAATTTTTGGTATGGGTAAGCAACGTCATACAGATAATGAGATGGAAGTTTTTTTACAATTAAAACCCGGGGAAGCCTGTTTGTTAAATGTATTCAATAAAGCAGTTTCTGCCTCCAAAAATTATCCATACTATCAACCTAAAGGAACTTCACTTGCATTGGATGGTAACTGGAATATAGAATTTATTAAAGGAGGACCAACCCTTCCTAAACAAGTCTCTGTTTCGAATCTGACTTCCTGGACTCATTTTGATGATCCGGGAGTCAAAGCATTTTCGGGTACGGCTCGTTACACTATTACTTTTCCAAAACCAGAGGGAAATGCGGATGCATGGACACTCGATTTGGGACAAGTGCATCAGAGTGCGCGTGTAAAATTAAATGATGTTTATCAGGATACCCTGATTTCTACTCCTTATCAGGTGAATATTCCGGATAGTATCCTGAAACCCGAAAATACTTTGGTTGTAGAAGTCTCTAATTTAATGGCTAATCGCATTGCGGATATGGATAAAAAAGGAATTCGGTGGAAGAAGTATTATAATGTGAATTTTGCTGCAAAATTGCAGGAAAACAGGGATAATAATGGACTATTTGATGCTTCACAATGGGAACCTCGAAGTTCCGGTCTTCTAGGACCTGTAAAATTGATTCCTTTGAAAGAAAAAATATTTGAATCTAATCAGTAGAAAATTGGAAGTACAGGATAGTACAGGATAGTTATAAATGGTTTTTATAATACCTTGTAATCGAAAATAGATTCAGAAATGCAATCGATTGCATTTCTGAATCTTTAGACTGTGTGCGTGCAGGATAAACTTACTGCTATCTTTAAAAAATCCATTCATAATCTGTGAAAGATCTGTTATGAAAAATATAATAAAAATTATTACTTTATCGGAGCTATTTATCTTTTGTATTTCTATCAATGGCCTTGCACAAAAACAAATGGAAAGCCTTACCAGAGGTGTGGTAGCTTTTAGTCAGGGCGAGGGAAAGGTATTTATTAGTTGGAGGTTGTTTGGTACTGACCCGGAAGATATGGCTTTTAATCTTTATCGGAAGACGGGAAGCGCTCAACCAATTAAACTCAATAAACAACCGATAAAGGAATCAACCAATTATGTAGATGAAAACGTGGATACGACTCAAAATAACAACTACTATGTTAAAACTCTTTTAAATGGGAAAGAAGGGAAAGCCAGTAAATCATTTACATTAAAGGCGAATACTCCTGTTCGGCAGTATTTTTCTGTTCCTCTTAAAACGCCTCCCGGATATAAACCGAATGATGTATCTGTAGGAGACTTGGATGGAGATGGAGAATATGACTTAATAGTACATATGGTCGGGCGTAGCAGGGATAACTCTCAATCGGGAATGACGGATCCACCTATTTTTGATGCCTATAAGATGGATGGTACTTTTTTATGGCGGATTAATCTGGGGAAAAACATCCGAGAGGGAGCACATTATACCCAATTTATGGTGTATGATTTGGATGGAGACGGGAAGGCTGAATTTGCCTGTAAAACTGCAGATGGT
>DATGTY010000087.1:0-9840 GCA_035301605.1 Chitinophagaceae bacterium
AATATGTTTTTGATTAGGATCAATCAGATGGTAATTTAAATATTTTTTAACATATAACCAAAAACAATCACAGGTTTATCTATGTAACAAATTGAAGTGATGGTGCGAGGATCTACTTTATTTTCCTCTTTGGTGAACTCCTACGGAATACTCGGGTTCGCAGCAGACACCCGGTACTGCGCTTTGCTTGTTAATATTTAGTAATAATGTTCCTCTCAACAATTGTCACATATATTATAATTTTAGAGTTACCTTAAAAACACCTCTATTTCTCTTTTAGTATATTTATCATCGAATCCATTTGATTTACAAGCTTATGCAGGTCACCGGAATACCCAATCTCTTTAAACTGCATGATCCCTTTTTTGTCAATGACAACTTTCACAGGTATCCCGCTTATAAAATATTTTTGCTGTACACTATTTTTATCCTTGGTGTCTAATAATACTCGAAACCGGTAGTTCTTTTCTTGTAAAAAATCACGAATCTTTTTTATTCTGGATTCCTCATTAGGCTGAGGGTCATCTTCATCAATAAATAGAAAGACCACTTCCTTATCGTCCTTGTATTTGTCTTTTAGACGCTTCATGCCTTTAAACGACTCAATACAGGGCCGGCACCAGGTTGCCCAAAAATCCAGAATAACAACTTTCCCTCTTAGATTTTGAAGAGAAACATCCACTCCGTTCAAATCCTTCAGGGTAAATAAAGGAGTCTCTATGTGGAGCATTCCTTCCTTTAAATTTTTAATTTTATTTAAGTTGGAGAGCGAGTCCAGCTTTTCTCTAAAAATTAAATATTCTTCGTTACTACTACCCGTACTCCTATGATAAGCTGTCTCTATGATAGAATCTATGCCCGGGCAGGGTTTGTTGTGGACATAAATGTCTTGGGCTTCTGTTAAAAGCATATCATCGTTTCCGGATCTGCTAATGTAATCCAGATAATGAAGATTAAAGTTACCGGTATAACCGGCATTAAAAGGAAGAATGCCCTTTTCCGCCTTTATGGCTCCTTCTATATCATCACTCATCGCCAGCGCTCTTGCATGAATATCTATAATCGGTGCATAATAGTCGTTTATCAACTTTTTCCAGGTAGTAGGACTTTGATCATCGGGTCGTTGGTTTTTCGCTTTGGTTATGGCTTCCAATGCCTGAGAAGAGAGCGCGCGAACAAAAGAATCGGACATGGGAGCCTTCAAATGGACCAGGCGGTTATAATTGATTACCAAATAGGTAGCTTTTAATAAATGAAGAGGTACCCGGCTCAAATAGGATAGCATTTTGGTATATTCTTTCTTTTGAAAGTATTTAAAAGCAATTTGATTATAGACAGAGCTGAGGAGTTTTGCTAAAACGGGCTCCTTAAAATTCAATTGATTGAACTTTTTTTTAAAATGAAGCAACCCTACCCCCATCGAGTCCGGATTTTTATAATTTTTAATAGTATTTAATTCAAACATTGCAGCGCCCACTCCATGGGGATATTTATTCATAATAATTTGCAAAACCGAATCCCTCGACCCTTGTCTGTGCATAGCTGCATAGAGACGCATAATATTTATCAGGGATCCTTCTGAAGCATCTGAATGTATCAAATCTTTAAAAATCTCGTTTAATTTGCGCTCTGCTAGTTGATAATTTTTACTACTATATTTAATGAAAGCTTTAAGATGAGGCAGGATATATTTTTGCTTTAATTGCGGATGAATGGAGAATTCTTTATGTTGCAATTGGAGTGCTTTTTGGTATACTGCCTTCGATACCCCTACCCTTCCTGAAGTTAATAGTAGTGATTTATTCATTACTGCTCCCTTAACAGGCTTGCTATTATTATAAATACAGAAAACATATCCTGCTCCTGCATTGTTATCTGTACCAACTCGTTCATTAAAAACAGAGAGGGCAAAAGCCGAAACGTCTTTGGGTAATACAGCCTGACCTTTTATCCCCTGTTTATTAGACGAAAGGGAGATTTCATTAATATGTAAATGTTGATCTTTATAGTAAAGAAGTTCAATGACTGTTTTATCAAAACGTGCCAATCTACCTGAATAGGTAAATGCCAGTTGATGATTTTTAACTGTAGGATAGTGTTGAAAGGTGAAATTGGATGGATGGTATAAAGACCGTCCAAAAGTAAACTGTGCTAATAGCATCACAGCCCATAATAATGTAATTTTTTTCATTTTCATAATATTCATATGATATGTTAATATCAGTTACTGCATAAAAGAGGCTATCGATCAAAATATGATAGCCTCTTATAAGAATAGATTAGAATCAACCTTCACACCAGTAATCGGATCCTGAACTTCCACTAAATGAATAACATGTACCGGTAATCGGATCTGCGCAATAAACAACATAATTACCCCTGGGACCACCACACTTTTTAGGTATGTAATTTCCACCACAATGCGCAGTTCCCCAAGTACCGCAATAACCACTTCCACCGCCAGATCCACCTGATCCCATTCCTCCTAATACTTTCTTCAATTCTTCTCTTGAGAGCACCTCGGCATCATTGCCAAGGTTTAGCTTTTCTAATTTTAACTTTTTCATTTCGATTAAATTTTAAATTGTTAATAATAAAAATCTACTATCTGCTCCTTGATAGCATGTTGCTCTACTGCTCCTTAAAACTGCTCCGTGCTCCGAAAAAGTACTCCTACCAGAGCAGGAAGGAGTACATATCTCTGCCCGTCGGCAGCTATTTTACCGCTCCTTGGCTGGTCAAAAGCGTGAGCAGCCGGTAAAATAATTTTAAGTTCTTCTTCTATTCTCAGACTCAGCTTTCAGCAACTCCATAAGCTTCACAGTTGTAGCAATTACATTATCCTGCGGTGTGGTAAATAAAGAAGCCGTCATACACTTAAGATTTAGAGATTAAACGGAATAATTCTTCTTGTTTCTAATCTAAGCATAAAGGTAAAGGCTCTTTTTCATATAAAAAATACGCCAATTGGTGTAAATTTTAATATCCAATCCTTTTGAGGAATGCCACTAATTTGATTCTTTTATGGATATTCAAAACCTTCATGATATGCTTAACCTGTGTTCTTACTGTTTTTTGGCTCTTATATAAATCGGTAGCAATCCTTCCATCTGCTATACCGGCAGCCAGGTAGGGGAGTAATTCCTGTTCACAGGCAGTTAGTTTTTGGATGATAAGTGGATGCTCATGAGATGTTTCTTCTTTTATAGTTGGCCAGACTTTTCCTCTTATTCCACAATATGCTATAATCTCCTTTGGATTTCCTTTTTTATCCTTCTTTTTCACCTCAATATCAGCATTGGACCAATACCACCCACGACTTTTTGCTAGGTAGATTCTACACCTGTTTTGATGTCTCGTCCACCCTGCAAGGAAAATATCTCGTATGTTTAAGGAACGCGGATAATCCAATGGATGAATCAATGCTTTAAAAAACTCCGATCCCATAGTTTCCATCTCCTCTTGAGAATACCCTACAATGTTCTCCATAACCTGATTACACCGTACTATACTTCGAGTTTCCAAGCTAGCTATAAAGACCATTTTGGATAAATCGTTAATCATCATATTTTTGGAAAGAGGGATGCAGTGGTAAATATCATCTTTTCCCATCTTTAATATGTTTTTGATTAGGATCAATCAGATGGTAATTTAAATATTTTTTAACATATAACCAAAAACAATCACAGGTTTCTCTATGCAACAAAGTGATGGTGCGAGGATCTACTTTATTTTCCTCTTTGTTGAACTCCTACGGAGTACAGAGCGTTAGCATTCACTGATCTTGTCCCGGCACTGCGCTCCGCTTGTACCGGGTTATCAATCTTTAACGCCTACGGCGTACACGCTGTCAGACTCATAGAATGCAGGTATTGGATAATCTTGTAATCTGCAAAGTTAAAGCTTAAGCAACGAACCTTGAGCTCAGCCTGACAATTCATACCCAACCACGTAGTGGTTCAATATCGATAACCTCGAGCGCAGCTCGGGGAGCAAAGACTGACCTTTTTCTGCAGTACTGCGTTTCACTTGTAACGGGTTATCAATCTTCAACGCCTACGGCGTACATACTGTCAGACTCATAGAATGCAGGTATTGGATAATCTTGTAATCTGCAAAGTTAAAGCTTAAGCAACGAACCTTGAGTTCAGCCTGACAATTCATACCCAACCACGTAGTGGTTCAATATCGATAACCTCGAACGCAGCTCGGGGAGCAACGGCACACGGCAGCGCTCAAGCAACTCCGTAGGAGTTGAATAAAAAGTATTATATTTGTTACTTAATATATAATCTTATGGCTTATCGACAAATCCTTTATCATATTGTCTTTCGTACCAAATATAGTGAGAAGACTATCCCACAAGACAATGCCCCGGAATTGTATAAATATATCTGGGGTATCATCAAAAATAAACAAGGAATACTTTTTCAAATAAACGGTATGGAGGAGCATATTCATATTTTATCTGACTTACATCCCTCCGTCGCCCTTGCTGATTATATCAAAGATATCAAAGTATCTTCTTCAAAATGGATGAAGAATAATCCACTTTTCCCTCAATTTAAAGGATGGGCAAAGAAATACTGTGCACTAACTTATGCTTATCAGCATAGAGATACACTCATTCGCTACATTAAGAATCAACAAAAACATCACCAACAAGAAAGTTTTAAAGGAGAAATCATTCGACTTTTCAAAGAACAAGGTATAGAAGATAGAGAAGGTTGGTTCTGGAAGGAGAGTTAGAAAAATTGTTGAACTCCTACGGAGTACGGAGCGTTAGCATTCACTGATCTTGTCCCGGCACTACGCTTCACTTGTCCCGGGTTATTGATCTTCAACGCCTACGGCGTACACGCTGTCAGACTCATAGGATGCAGGTACACGACGACGGTACCGACCTGATAGAGGTCGCATAGCTCTCATAAAGTTTGCTGACATGTTGCGATATCCTCAGGAATCGGATATAATCGCTAACCTTGTGATTATCAAAGTCGAATCCCTTCATCTCATAGTAAGACCTACTCTCTGATAAAAAGCCAATACTTTCATTTTAAAAATATACCTGTAGTGTTTCCCTATCAGGTTCATTTCCGCTTTAAACAGCTCATTTTGAGCCGTTAGATATTCTGTGGTATTGATATGACCCACTTCGTATCTTTTTTGTGCATAATAGAAAGATTTTTGAGTCGCCTGAAATGTTTTTTGTGCTGCTTCATAACTCTTCCGTGCTGCTACGGCCTGCGTGTAGGTTCGGACTATATCTTGTTTGAGAGTCATTCTATCCTGTTTGAGTTGAAGCTGTTGTCTTCTGACCTCGATCCGAGCTTTTTTTATCTGGGTTTGGGTTTGTAAGCCATTAAAGAGGGGAATATTTAGGCTGAGAGCTACATTTTCCCGCAAATTATCTTTGAATTGTGTTCCGGCAGCCGGAATATCATAAATCGTTTGATCTACTTTATCGGGTAAAGATTTTACGATATAATTGTTACCATTCAATGTTACGGTTCCAATAGGAGCTTTGGGAATCACTTCTTCTTTGGAGCCTACCGGACGCTGAAAAGTACTGGAATAATTAGTTCCCACCTGGACTCCCAGGCTTAACGTAGGATAAAGGCCGGCTTTCGTAGCTGCCAGTGTTTTTTGAAAAGAGGCGATTTGAAAGGAATCAGCAACAATAGCCGGTTGTCGATGCAACGCCTGATGATAGATCTCTTCGGGGGTTGTAGCCGAAAGGTCAGGAAAAACACTTTGTATGATATTCGATTCGTCAGGAAGGAAAGGGGTTTCCAAATCTAAGTTGAGCAGGCTTTTTATTTGTAAAACGGTTTCTTTTAATTCGCTTTGATTCCCAATCAGGGTAGCGCTATCTTTTGCCAGTTGGGCTTGTAGATGGGCTTCTTCTCCTATAGACAGTACCCCTGCAATCACCTTCTGATGGGTCGTTTCCAACTGATTTTCAGTCAGATGAACTTGCTTCTTACTAATCTTTACCTGTTCATCAGCAAGCAAAATTTGCAAATAGGCATCGGAGATATTTAAAGAAAGATCATGAACTATCTTTTTGATGATTACCTTATCGGCATGATACGCTAATTTATTAGCCTCAATGGTCTTTCTCAATTTTAAAAAACCAAACAGGGTCACTTGCGCATTGATACCTATCCCGGAAGACGTCAGATTGTTGCTGACAAATTGATTGGTAGTAGGATCGATAGAACGCCCAAAGTTTTTACCCAGACTGGCAGATCCACTCAGTCGGGGCAGTTGCGAGAGGCGACTTTGTCGATAAGTGATTTGCGCACTATGGGCTTGCAATTCCTGTTGTTGAATTTGGATATTATGACTTTTGGCATATCGGATACATCGTTTCAGGCTCCATGTTTCCCCTTGTCCGGGAGAAGGACAAGAAAGAAACAAAAATGAGACGATCCACAATAGGGGTACAGGTGTTTTCATAAAATGATGGCTATTAATCAATCCACAAAGTAGGAACTACTTCTTAAAGAAAAAATACACCAATTGGTGTATTTTTTTAATTACATTACTTTATTCAGATAATGCTTTATCTTTTTAAATCCATTGATGCCTATTTCTCTAAGTATAATTTTCCTTTCAGGTCCTATCAATATAAACGTGGGATAAGCACCTATCATATAATGACGGTAAATATGACTTTTATCCAGAATATTAATCCAATCCTTATTTTTTTTCTTAATATATTCTTTCACCCGGGGGAAATCAAATTCCATGGAATTTATGCTCACAATATTCAAACCTTTTCTTCCATACTTTTTACTTAGCTCTTTTAGTCCCGGTAAAGTTGCTTTGCATCCTCCACATTCAATAAACCAAAAATCCAGTAATACATATTACCCCTGAAGATTCATTAGAGAAAATGAATTTTCAAAAATATCTTTTGTCCTGATTGGATATGATATTGCGCCAGGTCGGTAACCTAAACCGCCTTTGTTTTCCCCTATATGTTCTAATAGCAAAGTATCAGGCATTTTTGCTTTCCGCTTTCCCCTTTATTTATCCTACCTTTGCATTTTAATTTTCAGGGCGGATTTTGTTTATTGTTCTGCCCGATTTACCTAAAAAGGACTAATAAACATGCAAAAACTTTCAAAACTTTTACAAGAGCGAATCTTGTTACTCGATGGAGCTTTAGGCACTGTAATACAAGGCTATCAACTTACCGAAGAAGATTTCAGAGGAGAACGATTTAAAAATCATGGTAGTAATCTTAAAGGGAATAATGATCTGTTATGTATTACGCAACCGGAAATTATAAAAGAGATTCATCGCAAATATCTTGAAGCAGGAAGCGATATCATCGAGACCAATACCTTTAGTTCTACCACTATCGCCCAGGCAGATTATCAGTTAGAAGATTTAGCCTTTGAACTTAACAAACAGAGTGCGCAGATCGCCAGAGAAGTTGCAGACGAATTTAATAAAAAAACACCTAAACAACCTAGGTTTGTAGCAGGTTCTATAGGGCCAACCAACAAAACCTTGTCTTTATCTCCGGACGTTACCGATCCGGGCTTTAGAGCAGTTACTTTTGATCAAATAGCAGAGGCTTATTATGAACAGGTGAGTGGCTTAGTGGCAGGCGGATCAGATATTTTGTTGATAGAAACCATCTTTGATACGCTGAATGCCAAAGCAGCGATTTATGCGATCAAGAAATATTTTAGAGATAAGGGAATAGACGAACTACCAATTATGATTTCCGGAACCATCACCGATAATTCAGGTAGAACATTAAGTGGTCAGACCTTATCGGCTTTCTATACTTCTATTGTTCATGCACAACCTTTAAGTGTCGGATTAAATTGTGCCCTTGGAGGAAAAGAATTGCGACCTTATATTGAAGAACTTTCCGGAATCGCGGATTGTTTTGTTAGTTGTTATCCAAATGCTGGCCTCCCCAACGCTATGGCTGAATATGATGAAACGCCGCAAGATACCGCAAAGGTACAAAAGGAGTTTGCAGAAGCCGGATTCGTGAATATTGTAGGTGGATGTTGCGGCACAACGCCGGAACATATCCGGGCGATAGCCGAATCAGTGAAAGGGATTAAACCTCGTAGATTGCATTCATGAACGCAATCTACGAATGGACGTAGGCAGATTACAATGTAAAGACAATTCATGAATTGTCTCAACAAAATCATCAGCAAATATAATCATATCAAAATGAATCCATCAAATAATAATCAACCTGAATTACAACTCTCCGGATTAGAAAATATAGTCATTGGATCGGGATCATTGTTTGTAAATGTTGGTGAAAGAACCAACGTCACCGGTTCCAAAAAATTCGCCAGACTTATTCGGGAAGGAGATTTTGAAGAGGCCATAGCCGTAGCACTGCAGCAGGTTGAAAATGGTGCACAGGTGATCGATGTTAACATGGATGATGCCTTGTTAGATGGCGAAAAAGCCATGGTTGATTTTCTCAATCTCATTCAGGCTGAACCGGATATCGCCAAGGTACCTATTATGATCGATTCCAGTAAGTTTCACATCATAGAAGCGGGATTAAAATGTGTACAGGGAAAGTGTATCATCAACTCTCTTTCTTTAAAAGTAGGTGAAGAAAAATTTATTGCAGAAGCACAGGTTTGTCGGGATTTCGGCGCTGCTGCCGTAGTGATGGCTTTCGATGAAAAAGGGCAGGCTGATACGACGGAAAAACGAGTAGCTATCGCAGAACGAGCTTACAAGATACTGACCGAAAAAGTGAATTTTCCTCCACAGGATATTATTTTCGACCTCAATATATTTCCCGTAGCTACCGGCATAGAAGAACATAATATCAATGCCATCTCTTTCATTGAAGCCACGGCAGAATTAAAGAAAAAGTTGCCTTTGGTCAAAATCAGCGGTGGCGTCAGTAATCTGTCCTTTTCTTTCCGTGGAAATAATCCTGTTCGCGAAGCCATGCATTCTGTATTTCTTTATCATGCCATTCAGGCTGGCATGGATATGGGAATTGTCAACGCCGGACAGCTGGTCGTTTATGATGATATCGATGCCAAACTTCGTACATTGGTAGAGGATGTTATTTTAAATAAAAAATCGGAAGCTACGGATGAACTTTTATCCTTTGCCGAAACCGTAAAAGGAAAAGGAAAAAAGAAAGAAGAAGATTTGAGTTGGCGGAACAACACGGTAGAGGAAAGATTGAGCCATTCTCTCATTAATGGAATTACAAAATTCGTAGAAGATGATACCGAAGAAGCCCGTCAAAAGTATGATAAGCCATTAGATGTTATTGAAGGCCCCCTTATGGATGGAATGAACATCGTAGGTGATTTGTTTGGCGCAGGTAAAATGTTTTTACCCCAAGTGGTAAAAAGTGCTCGTGTGATGAAGAAGTCAGTGGCAGTTCTGAATCCATATATGGAAGCCGAAAAGCAAAAATTGGTAGAAGAAAAAGGAGAAGAAGCGCTCAATAATGGACGGATTGTGATGGCAACAGTAAAGGGTGACGTTCACGATATCGGAAAAAATATTGTAGGTGTCGTTTTAGGTTGTAACGGATACGAAGTCATTGATTTAGGAGTCATGATACCGGCAGAACAACTTTTACAAACTGCCAGGGACAAAAAAGCAAACATGGTAGGTGTCAGCGGTCTCATCACTCCAAGCCTAGATGAGATGATTCATGTGGCTGAGGAAATGCAACGACAAGAGTTTGATATACCATTACTTATTGGAGGAGCCACCACTTCCAGAACACATACTGCCGTAAAAATAGAGCCCAAATACGACAACGGTGTCATTCATGTATTAGATGCTTCTCGTTCCGTATCTGTTGTC
>DATGTY010000088.1:0-6787 GCA_035301605.1 Chitinophagaceae bacterium
TCAATTCCTCCAAAAAGAAGAGAAAATAGATGCCATGCTTTTTGCAACAAATTATTTGTGTATCACTGGTTTAAAAGCCATCGCCCAAATTGGAGCCAAAATCCCGGAAGATATTGGGGTCGCCTCTTTCGATGATTCTGAATTATTTGAGCTGCATTCTCCTTCTATTACTGCCGTTGCCCAACCCGTAGAGCAAATAGCAGAAAAGGCCATCGGTCTCTTGCTCAATCGTCTGAAAGGAGAAAATAAATCAGAGTCTTTTAAGCAAATTACATTACCTACTTCCTTTGTTATTCGCAACTCCTCAAAAAGAATAAAATAAGCCATTCGTTAAGATAAATTAATTTATTACCTTCGCTAAATCGTTTTATTAATACACAGACACAGATAATTGAAATGGATAACGATTTGCTTAATAACAGCTTCATTGGTATTGACATAGGAGGTTCTCATATTACTGCTGCCCCGATCTCATTGAGCTCGGGCAAGCTTCAAATAGGAAAGAAAGTACGGCAACTTGTCGATGCAAAAGGAAGCAAAGCATCTATCATAAAAAGATGGACAGAAGTTATAACAACTTTTACAGAAACGACGGATAAATCATCGGTAAAGATTGGGATAGCCATGCCCGGCCCCTTTAATTATAATGAAGGAATTTCTTTAATCAAAGGCTTAAACAAATATGATGCGCTCTATGGCCTTAATATCCGCAAAGAACTATCTGCGTCAACGGGTTTACCTCCCTCAAATATTCTATTTAGAAATGACGCCGAATCTTTTCTTCATGGAGAAATAATCTATAACAAAATACCACGAGAGACTAAAGCCTTAGGTGTCACGCTGGGAACCGGTTTAGGTGCCGCTATCAGTATAAACAGGGAAACAAAAGATGTATTCAGAGCCATAGAACCCATGTACGATGGCATCTCCGAAGATTATATCTCCACGCGTTGGTTTCAAAAAAGATTCAAAGAACTCACCGGAGATTCATTATCCGATGTCAAAACACTTTTAAAACAAGATCAACTTATTCAGAAAAAAATATTTTCTGAATTTGGAAAAAACCTGGGGCTTTTTCTAGACAGTTTTATTTCTGACGAAAATGCAACGCTTGTGATTATCGGCGGAAATATCGCCAGATGTTTGGATCAATTTAAAGAAGAGGCTTTGGCACAAATCCAAACCTCTAACATTCAAATTAGACAAAGTACATTGTGGGAAAATGCGGCTCTTATAGGTGCAATATGCAGCTATAAGGAAGCGGAGAAAATGATATTAGAAACTACTTCAAAAGATTTGCAAGATACAAATGATATTGTTGAATCAAAGTAGCATATTATAATTACCATTTAAACATCACGGATACGCCATCCGGACTATTCTCAAATTTCAATAGATAAGTCATTGAATGAGGATCCCACTGATTCAGATTCAATTGTTTTTCCCCATTTATAAGCAAAATTTTAGGTTTTTCAGGTAATAATATTCTGGAGATATTTGTTGTATGAATAGGGCTTTTGGCTATATAACTATAGGAATGAGCCGTTCTTTTTTCGTTATAAGCTCTTGAAGCAGCTGCCAGTATCTGTGGTTTCTTTTTGTCTTGCACCCGATCAATATCCAAGAATAAGCCTTGTTCTCCGGGTTTGATTTTCTTTGAATGGAAAATTGGTAATTGCGGATTATACAGATCAATCAAAGTCCCTTTTATGTAGAATGGTTTATCACTAACACTTTCTTTCATTACAGAGACCAGATCATAAACTCCTCGCTGCAAATAAAAATTATTCTTAAAAATCAATTTTTTACCGGCATACTCATGATACATTTTTTCTACATAACGTATTATTTTTCGCGTATTATTTTTTTGGAGTACGAATGCTTTAGGATCTTCTCTTAAAATAGTAACAGCACCTTTTCCATATTGGTATGTACCTTCTTTTGCTTTTGCAGGAATCCCCATCAGTTTAAAAAGATGACCAGAGGGTCTGTCATAATTATTCCCGCCTGTATTCCACCATTCTCTAACGGTCTGAAAAGGATCTTGATCGGTTCCACAATAAATCAAAGCGCCTCCATTCCTGACCCATTTTGCTATATATTTGTGAGCCTCAGCATGCATAGGTTTCATGTTGGAATAGGTCATTAGCAATACCTTGGTATCTTCCAGACTACGTTTATAGCCTACATTTTCGAGATGTACCGTTTTTACCGGTATTCCTCTCTTTAATAAAGGAAGCGCCAATCCATAAAAATTAGATAATTCCGGATCCTCATAATTATCGTGAGTAGGAAACCGTTGAAACATCAATGAATTTGACATCAAAATACTAATCCCTTCTGAGCCGGAGACTTTATTATCTGTTTGGGGCATCTTATTCAAAGTATTTATCATCACCTGCATTTGGGTAGAATAAAACCTTGGAATCTTTTCCTTTCTATCACTATTTGCACTCGTTTTATACAATCCCTCATATATCCGTTCCGGCCAAGGCATGACTTCATAATTAGCAACCTGAGGATATAACAATTGTGCTGTAAACGTAGCCTGATAGTTCTTTTTATAATCTCCCCAATCTCTTGCCCTATCCTCTATAGGATCAGTTAGAAAAAACAGTTTTCTTCCGGTAGGAGCTGTCATAGATGCCATTGAACCATATTCTAAAAAAGCTGTTTCAAAAACCCTTTCTTTTTTTAAACTATTATAGTAATTAGGTTCTCGGGAAGTGCCCGTCCATATCTGCGCGATATATCCATCCACGCAATCCAAAGAAGCCAAACTGGCTTCTGGACTAACGATTTGCCATTGTGAATAATTGATTAATGAATGAGTAGCAACATAGCATTTCACATGCATCCCCTTCGACTTACCATACGCTTTTGCATAAGACAACACCTCTTTTACTGCATGATAATAAAGCCTATATTTTAATTTATTGGCAAGATAGGTATTTTCAGGTGAAGCATCCTGTGGTCGCCAATCAAAGCCATAATACTTTTTCCATGCGCGCTTAAAAGCATCGCTATATCCCGCCCGCGCCCAAAACTCCGGTTCTTCAATAAAAATAGCATCAATACCGGCATCGATAACCCGCTTAATATGTGCTTCTTCAATATATTTTAAATAATTTTCGGTAGGCACAATATAGGGCACCATATACCCATGCCATATGGTATCCCCCGCTTCTGTCACTTGCCCTTCATCAAGATGCTTATGACCATCCCATTCTCCTGTAAAATATTCCTGATATTCCCCCCAGGCAATTCCGGTCATAAATTGAGCAATATACCCTTTTTCTCTCCATGACTTTACCCGCTGCTCAAAAGGAACTTTCTCTGATTTATCCGAAGGATTGCCACCTACCCCATAAATCATCACTGCATCGGCACGGTTGTCTATCGTAGCTCGCCATTCACTAGCCGTCTGAAAAGTTGTTTTGACGCTATCTTTACTTTGTGCTACAGCTTTTCCTACCACAGCCATCAAAAACAAAACAAATATGCTTCTTCTCACTATCATCATGACATTATTTATTGCTTTAATTTATACTGAGATAACAAGGCATATTCTTTAGCATAAGCAAATATAAACATCCCTTCTATCCTATTTTTATTCTTATCTACATTCCACCCTGTTAGCAAATTTACAGGTAAGAGTCCTTCATATAAATAATTTCGGTAAGCAAAATCAAGATTCTTCTGAAAAGATTCAATATAGGTTGTCACTCCTTCATATAGAGGCAGTACATCCATATATCCCTCTAACAAAACAGCATTAAACCAATCATTGAAACCACTAACATCATAAGAATAATGATGAGGAACTTCTTTTCCTAATTTTGCAAAAAAACGGAAACTGGCATCCGAGAGTCTTTGGACATCCGATAGATAACTTTTCTTATGGGTTGCCTGATATATACTACTCCCACCGGAAAGCATCGTTCCATTGTTATAACTGATAGGTGGTCCTGCCGGCTCACTCAAGGGCGTGCTTGTTCTATACTTAATACGGTCTATTTTTACATATTCAGGATGACAAGGCGAACAGCCGCCCATCATATCTCTGTAAACCCCCTTCTCTATTTCCAGTAAGTGATTCTTTTCCCATTCATAGATTTTTTCAGCAAAAGAGAGATAATAATCTGATTTGAATTCCGACCGCGATCTCCGGGTTTTCCTATCCTCTTTATCTATATAATGATGTATTATTTTATCCTTTTTCCCATTATAATATTCGGAAAACCAAACCAAAGAACTAATCAAAGGACCATTGCTACAGGCATGTTTGGTCACATATCCCGGTCCCCAGGGAATTCCTCCAATTTCTTCTCCTTTCTTATTCCTACAAGCATCCCACCCATCCAGAACATAAGCGGTTAAATATTCTGCACGATGCAAATAATCTTTGTCTTTCGTCACTTTATATGCTTCTATATAGTCCCGAATAAGCCACATCTGGTCATCATAAACATTTAAAACGCCCGTCACATTAGCCTTTCCTTTCTTTTCCGCACGATTTACAGCATACACCGTCCATTCTTTCGTTTGCGTAAATGAGGTAAGCGTAAAACTCCCCAAATAATAATTGGCCCCCTTATAAAGTTGCTTCAACAAATCCTCATAATGTTCGAAATACTTATCATACAGCACCTCATACCCATGATCCTTTAATAAGACAAGCCCTTTCATAATAGCAATTACAGCTTCCATTGAGCTACCATACATCCATACACTCCCTACCTCAGAAGAAGAAGTTTGAGTAAAAGGATTATAATACCTTGACATCTTCATCCCCTTTCCCTCAAAATAAAAAGAAAGCGCACTATCTGTCAATTGCATTGCTCTCTTAAGATTGCGTAGAGCCAATGTATCTTGAAAGACAGCTTCTTTAACCCTTCTGAGAGGCTCGCCATGAGCAGAAATACCCATCTCCCCAAACAGAAACAGGAAGAATAATAGCGATAAAAATAATTTAAGTAAATGATTCTTCATAGAATGATTATTAAAGTAAAAGACACTCTCCCATTTCCAAGATTCAAATGGTTGCAGGAGAGTGTATTACATAGTCCTATTATTTATTCCATTTATCATACAAAGCTTTTATAAAGAAAGCTCCCACCACGCTTCTGGCCTGAAAACCTACCTGGGTAGCATCTGTTGTCTGATACCAGTCACTCAACGGGACTCTTGTAGGCGTTTCATTGATGTATTTATACACCGGATCCATTAATGCATGGAATGTCTTATCATTGTCTGCCAGCGTTGCAGTCCACAAAATCCAGTCTGCTTTGGTATAGGTTGCTCTGCTATCCAGCGGCAAACCATACTTATTTTGTTTGGTCAGATAAAATTTGAGCTCTTTGTCTGCCACTGTGCGGGGAAAGATTCCCAAATCCAAGACCTTATCCCAAACCAGATTATACTTCTGGCTCCATGTGCCTTTCTTATCGAAGGTCAGGCTGTAATGATCTCCATCGGCATCCATCTCCATCCATTGCCGGGCATAATCACGCGCCAATTGAATATAAGCTCTTCCTGTGTCTTTCATTCCCATCTTATTGGCTATATATCCATAAGAAGCCAAGCCCATAATGGCCTTAATAGACAAGTTCGCGTTATGCGCCAAGTGACCGGCAAAGTCATCAGTACACAATTGATTGGCAGGATCCAACCCATTCCCTTTCAGGTAGTGCGCCCATTTAGAAAAAACATCCCAATATTCTTTCGCAAAGGAGGCATTCCCCTCGGCGCGGGTTACGGCGGCAGCCAGCACCAGCATATTGCCGGATTCTTCTACCGGCATCGGTTCGCCATAGGTCATTCCATTGGCTATAGGGAAGGTGCCTACATCATGAGCCGCATAGGGATGAGCATACTTTCCACTCTGGCTATAATACAAAATCGGAATCATCATTCCTTTCAATAAGGTAGGGTTATAGAACAAAGACAATGGAGAAGAAGGATATGTGATATCTACTGTCGCAATGGATCCATTACTAAAATTCTCTTTACTGAAAAATAATGGATTCCCTTTCGGTCCTTCTACCAATTTATGGGCAGCCATCGACTGACGATAGGCCAGTTCACAAATCTTTGCATATTTCTCACCCCCGGCTGCCAACATCTGTTTCTGAAGTTTCTTATCAAAACGATCACATTTTCGCAAAACTTTGGCATAATTCTTCTCTGCCTTGGTAAGCATTTCTTTGGTTGTCATCCCTTTCCTCTTCCACCAAGCATTGAGCTCTTTGTGAAAGTATTCTATAGAATGAATCTGATCATAAGCCAGAATAACATGTCTTTTCTCTGTCTTTGATTTTACTTCGCCCAGATCATAGCAGGCCGCCAATGTTATTGGCCTTTCTCCGGCTGAACGAGGTTTATTTTGGTCATCTTTGATAGCTAAAGTGCCGCTAGAAACGAAAGCGCTGACAGAAGCTGATGAGGAAGCTATTGCAGAAGAACCTCCTTTTTTATCAGGCGTTCCTAAATACAAATATCCCCAATCAATGCGTACATCATCTCCCTTGCGGCCTAAGATATTCTGACGTTCTGTACCAACTCTCATTAAATCCAAATTACCAGTATGGCTTCGTTTCCAGCTCACCTGCTGATCCGGGGTATTTACTGCCATATTGCCGGCTGCACTAAAATATAACTGCACTTCATGGGGCTGATTATCTCCGGATCTTACTTCAAACGAAATATAGTTTGCTGGTCTTGAAAATAAATCCAGATTATCAGGCAATAACGGGGAAGTAAAAGTCAGATTGAGATCTACCCCACC
>DATGTY010000089.1:0-10980 GCA_035301605.1 Chitinophagaceae bacterium
GAGATTCCTCCTTAGCTCAGCTGGTTAGAGCATTTGACTGTTAATCAAAGGGTCGTTGGTTCGAGTCCAACAGGGGGAGCAAGAGGCCGGTTTTTACCGGCCGTTTTTGTTTATGTATTATCTGTATATCTTATATTCTGCCACATCCAATCTATTCGTCTGACCCTCAGCGTAGTCATTTCTTATTTTGTCAAAAATTCCATTTGAACCGTAATGGAGGCAGTTTTCATTTTATTGCTTGTATTAAAAGCGCCTCCCCAAGTATAATTTTCATCGCTATATTGTCCAATAATCTGAAATACTCCCATATCTGCATTTTTCAACGTGCCAATCTCACTTTCGGATTCTTTTGCAATGGTTTCAGCTCTATGGCGGCCGTCCTTGGCAGCTTTAGAAAGCAAATCTATCTTTAAACTTGCTAATTGGGTATAGTAATAGGACGGTGGTAAAGAGTTAAACTCTACTCCGGACTGAATCAAACCAGTAATTTCTCTGGATATTTTTTCAACTTTAGCAATCTCTTTAGACTGCACTTTTATTTTCTGTGTCAACGTATATCCTGAAAACTCTCGACTGGATATTTTACCATTATTGTTATATTCTGTTTGATAGTTTTTGGAGATGTCCACAGCAGAAAAAATAACATCCCCCATATCAAGTCCACCTTTATCTGATAAGAATTTTTGTACTTTCTCTTTATCAGTCTTTAATGCAGCATAAGCCTTTTCCAAGGTAGAAGCTTTTCGAGAATAGGATCCTTTCCAAACAATAAGATCGCTGGCAAAACTGACTTTCGCCCCCCCTGTAACAGAGATGGTTTTTTGTTGCCGGAATTTAAAGTTGTAATCATTCCCTAACACAACAGCTGCCACGACTACAGCCAATCCAATAATAATTGCAGAAATTACTTTTTTCATAACCCTTTTATGTCGTCGTTATATAAACCTAAAATTTTTTCATCAAACTCCAATCATTATGATTTACAAGGGTAATTCTTAAGAAATAATCCGAGTTAAGTTGGATGTTTGTAATTACCGGGAAATGATCGGAAGCGTACTTAATTAAGACACAAGATACAACAAATAATCATAATGCAGCAGCGGTCGGAGAGGAGGTGCGGTTTTCGCAATGCATATTCCACTTTAAAAGAAGTTGTCTCTTTCTGTCCATAGTGGCTTCTTTGCTCACTCTGAGGTTAAACAAGAAACGACGGAATCAGAGGCTTTTCTAATATAATCTGGTTTGCAAGAATAATAAGTCCTATGTCTTTTCATGAAGTTAAAAATTAAGAGCTCTCTTCCCGAATTTAAATTTTTCTTTTTTGAGCGAATGATTTCCCGTTTACATATCTTTAACAGAAAGAATCCCGCTTTCTTTGCATTTCATAATGATTGGGTTCCTTATGGCGATAAGGACTTTTCCCTGTGAAATGATTAAAAATGTCAAGATTAAGGTTAACAGGATTTTTGATTTTTACTTTGGTGTGTTGCAGCTCTCTGGTTTATGCTCAGGAAAGCAGTAGAGATAGTCTGCAATCGCATATGGAGCTATCGGAATTTGTAGTTACGGCTACCAGAAGTAATCGCAAGCTTTCTGATGTACCTATTCCGGTGATGCTTATTGGGAAAGAACAAATTCAATCTTCGGGAGCCAGTCGGCTGGATGAAATTCTTGCAGAGCAAACTGGGCTGACATTGGTGAGTGATCACGGTGTTGGTATCCAAATGCAGGGAATGGCGGCTGAATATTGTCTGATTTTGATTAATGGGGAACCGGCAATCGGGCGGACAGCAGGTACTTTTGATTTGACACGGATTTCTTTGAGTAATGTTAAGCGTATAGAGATTATAAAAGGGCCCTCTTCTAGTCTGTATGGTTCTGATGCATTGGGTGGCGTGATTAACATTATTACCGATAATTCTAAAAGGAATGGAGTCCACTTACAAACAAAATACGGGAAGTATCATTCTTTTGATAATACCTTAACCGGATCCTTAATGCTTAATAATAGTGGTTCGGTCACGCTTTCTGCCAATAGGTTTCATTCAGACGGGTATGACTTAAGCCCGGAAACTTATGACAAAACGGTAGATCCATATACCAGCTATACTTTTAGAGGAAAAATAAATTATCAGGTAACGCCTAAATTGAAAGCTTCACTAAGCGGACATTATTTTTCGGAGAAGCAGGACAATAATTATATAGCTGAAGAGGAGATGGATACTTCGGTTATTAAGGGAATCGGAAAAGAAAAGGATGGAAGTGTGAATGCCATATTTTCTTACGATTTTACTCCGGACTGGCATTTGAAATTGAGAAATTACTGGTCTCAATATAAGACCAAAAGTGAATTGTTTAAAACGAAGGATCATTCTGCTTATGAAAATTCATATTTTACGCAAACTCTTTGGAAAGAGGAGTTGCAGTCGAAGAATGTTTTAAATACAAAGCAGGTGTTTTCTTCCGGAATTGGATTCACCAGAGAAAGTGTGGTTGCCTCTCGCTATACGCAAAAGGAGGAACTTTCGGACTATTATCTATATCTTCAGCATGAATGGCATCCGACGTCAAGCTGGAATATTCTTACCGGGTTGCGATATGATTATCCTTCTTCTTATCATTCTCAACTAAGCCCTAAAATAGCTGCACAGTATAAGGTCGATGACCATTGGAAATTTCAGGCTTCTTTTGGAACCGGCTATAAGGCACCGGCATTAAGACAATTATTTCTTACTTTTTCTAATTCCGTTGTTGGCTATTCAGTTTTAGGAACCAAGGTGGCAGGCCGGGAGTTGGAGAATATGAAACAGGCGGGGATGATTCAGCAAGTGTATATTGATCCAAGTAAAATGGCTGATGGACTAAAACCGGAAAGTTCAGCTGCGTATAATTTTGGAGGAAGTTATACCGGCTATTCCGATTGGAAAGTAAGTGTCAATTTTTTCAGAAATGATATTAAAAATTTGATTGATACTCGCATTATTGCAAGAAAAACAAATGGACAGCCGTTGTATAGTTATTATAATGTTCATCGTGTTTATACGGAAGGTGCGGAATTGAATGGACAAATTTCATTGCTACAGCATAAATTAACTTTAAGAGCAGGATATCAATTTCTTATAGCGAGGGATAAAAATGTGGTCGCACAGATAAAGGATGGCTTGGTGATTAATGATCCGGAGACAGGACCCAGATATGCTGAATTGTCTGATTATGGCGGTCTTTTTAATAGATCCAAACATTCTTTTAATGTGAAAGCCTATTATCATTATCATAGCTGGGCAATAAATGCCAGAATGACCTATCGTAGTCGTTTTGGATTTGCCGATTTAAACGGGGATAATATTCTGGATGCAGATAAAGAGTATGCATCAGGCTATGCGCTCGTTCATCTGAATGCGGAGAAATCTTTTTTAAACAATAAAATGACCATTAGAGCGGGGGTGAAAAATATTTTTAATTATACCGATTCGCAACATCTTTCTTATGAGCCGGGCAGAACCTGGTACATAGGGGCGTCTTTTCATTTATATAAATAAACAAAAAACACAAAAATCATGATGAAGAATGTAACGCTTTCAGCGCTTTTAATAATGGCAGTTATTTTTGCCGGATCTTGTTCAAAAGATGACGATAAAAATCCCAGTCCGGAACCAACGCCACAGACTGTTACCGTAATAAAAGACCTTCCTGCAGACCCGGTAGTAGAAGACCCGGATGGTGGTCGCCCAAGTGGTGGTACTGGAGAATTTACACTCTTTCGATTCAGTGATAGTTCTATTGTAGAAATATCTGATTCTGCTGCCGGAAAATGGGATATTGGTTTTCAGGGAACAACGGTGATTCTTAACAGCAACATCCATGGTTCGGGCAATGTGACGGGACAGGTAGTCAAGAATACCCTTTTTGAAGATCTGACCACCATTCCAGGAGGAAGTTTTCTTTCAGACAGTACCAGTGGAAATGTCTTTGACGGGTGGTATGAATATAATATGGAAAATCATACTATAAATCCTAATCCGGGATTCTTACTTGTTATCCATACGCATGATGATAAATATGTGAAAGTAAAAATTGTGAGTTACTACAAAGGAGCTCCTGAAGAGAATTTATCAGATGCTCCTTCCAGATACTATACTTTTAAATATTTATTTCTTTCGGAAGAAAAGGAATAGTAAATCTTAACAAAGCCTGAGTAAAATAGGTGAAAACAGTAAAAAACAATCACATGAAAAAAATCATTCTTTTTTTAGCTTTAGTTTTTGTGGGCAGTACAGTCTTTGCCTCAAATGATCCGGATCCGGATATTGATAATGTAGGTGTTCTTGTGCTTGCTCATGGTGGTGATTCTTTATGGAATGCAACCATTGAGAATGCTGTAGCGCCGCTGAAAGATGACTATGCCGTTCAGGTCGCTTTTGGAATGGCCAATCCAACTTCCATGCAAAAGGGGATTGATCAATTGGAAGGGCAGGGCGTACAAAACATTGTAGTGATACAGTTGTTTGTGTCTTCCTACAGCATGATTATTCGCCAAAATGAATATCTTCTGGGTTTTAGAGATACGCTTGCAGATCCTCCCATGTTGATGATGCATGGACATGGGAGTGGTCACGGACATGGAAATGGCGGTCATCATGGGATGAAAGAAAAACCCCAAAGTGCTCATCATGACATGAAGAAGGAAGGCCATGGAGATCATATGATGATGGGGGGTAATAAAGATATTGATCTTCCTCAACTAAATATCAAAGCGCATGTTTTGCTGGCAAAGCCTTTGAATGATGACCCGCATGTTGTGAATATTTTGATTGACCGAATTAAGGAACTAAGTAAACGTCCTGAGAAAGAAACGGTTATTTTAGTTGCTCATGGTCCCAATGATAAAATGGACAATATGATGTGGATGAATACGTTACACAATATATCTACGCAGGTTCAATCTGCCTTTGGTGTGGACGAATTTAAAAAAGTTACTTATTTAACACTACGTGATGATGCCTCAGATCATATTTATAATGCAGCGAAACAGCATTTCAGGGATGTCGTAAAAAAAGCAAATTTGGATAAGGGTCGGGCTTTGATTGTTCCGGTACTAATGTCTAATGGAGGTATTGAAGACCGTCTCGAAAAAAGACTCCATGGATTAGATTACGTTTGGACTTCACACACCTTATTACCGGATGAAAGAATTGCAGATTTCATAGAATCTTCAGTAAAAGAGGCATTAGAACATCGTGAAGAAGCTTTGGATTAACACTATAAAACAAAAAGAGGGGTAAATAACTTTTGCCACTCTTTTTGCCTTTGTTACTTTTGTCTTGCTTTGTCTCTCTAATGTCATAAAGAGCAAAAAGAAATGGATTAAAGAGTCAGAAGTATTTTACTTCAAAAGATTGCTTTAACTTTGTATTGACATAAATAATATTTTGAAACGCATTGTTGCCATATTGTTATTAGTTTGTTTCTCGATGCAGTGTTTCAGTCGATTAACCGTTATTTTAGGTTTCGAATTGAATCAGGAATATATCGCTACTCATCTCTGTGTCAATCGGGATAGTCCTGCTATGGAATGTAATGGCCACTGCTTTTTACATAAGAAATTAGATCAAAATCAAGATCGTCAGAATCAGGAGAATGAAGATTCCGGAAACCGTCTAGTCATCAACCTCTTCTGTCCTGACCAACCCTATTCTCTTCCGTCTCCTAAAGAATTAAACATGCATAAGTTTGTCGGTGGAAATAATCACTATCACTATATGCCTGTATTTGGTTTTTTCCATCCTCCGGAATTAGCAGTATAGTACTGAAGTTGCTTTATTTTATTACAAATTTTAGATAATACAGTCTTTCTTTGTCTGAAGGATTGCATGTGCCTTTTCATCATTGGCACTATCAATATTTGTCTTTTAAAAGCTTACTCAGTATTGGTTTGCGCTCTGCCAGCTTTATTATTAGTCCGCTTTCCTAATAAATATTAGTTAAAATAGGATAGGTGTGAAGAATAATTACAAGTTGTTATCTATTAGTGTTGTAGAATGCAAACTGTCGTAAATCATCAACTCATTATTTCAAATTGATTTTTTTTACTTAAAAAAACAGGGATGTGTGTATGCACACACCCCTATTTATGCATGCAAAGAAGGAACCACCCTTCTTCTAAACCAAATATAATGAAATTTTCAAAAGGAGTTATAATAAGCACGTTTTTCTTATTGCTATTGTCTTCTTATTGTTTTGCTCAGGAGACAATAACAGGAATTGTATTTAATGAAAATACAAAGGAGCCCATCGTTGGGGCTTCTGTTTATATTCCGGGAGGAATAAAGGGAACCAGCTCTGGCGCACAGGGCAAGTTTAAATTACAGGCAGAGAAAAAAATTGATTCTATCAGCGTCTCTTTTGTAGGATATCAAACAAAGACTTTAGCTGTTAATAAAAAGTCGTTAAAAATTGGCCTTCATAAGGGCGAGACCTCTTTAAACAGGATTATTGTTTCTGCCAATCGAAATAGTCAGGCACGGGTTAATACGCCGGTTGCTATTTCTACCATTTCCCCTCATGTCATGAAGGAAACACATGCGACCCAGTTAGACCAATTATTGAACAAGGCTGCAGGGGTCTATATGGTGGATTTGGGAAATGAACAACATACCATGGCCATGCGATTGCCTATTGGATTTAATGTGCTTTATCTTTATATGGTTGATGGCATTCCTATTCGTCCTACCGGTATTACCAACCATAATGCAATGATTGAAATTAATAGCGAAGCCATAGAACGGATAGAAGTGATTAAAGGTCCTGCGTCTTCTATTTATGGAAGCCGAGCTGTGGGAGGTGTTGTTAACTTTATTACGAAGTCTCCTTCCTTGTTGCCACAGGCCGATATTCAGTTGATAAAAGGAACATATGGATATCAGCGAGCCAACATGAATGCCTCCACGACTTTTGGGAAATTGGGAATTGCTGTTGGTGGCTATTATGCAAAGCGGGATGTCGCAGAAAATTTGCATGATGACTTCCACAAGTATGCTTTTAATATTAGAGCTGATTATGCCATTAACAAGAAGAACAAACTAACGGCAACATTTGCTTATACAGACTATATAACGGATACGAATGGCGCCTTGGATAGTACCCATTTCTATGATCAGGATTATGTGCAGAGACCAATTAGTTTACAACGTTTTACTTATCGATCTGATAAAGTCATCCGTTCTCGTGTCTCTTTGAATCATAAGTGGAACAAGAATAGCAATACGGAAATTACAATGTATTACAGGCAAGATGCTATGGGACAGAACCCTTCTTATCGAATTCGTCGTACCGATGACCCCGCTCTGTCTTTGGGTCAAATTAATATGAATAAGTTTCATGGTTATGGTGTTATGGTTCAACATAATCAGCATTTTAACTGGCTAAATGCTAATTGGGTCACTGGGTTGAGTTTTGATTATACCCCAATGGATTATAATGCTCACTTGATCTGGATTAAAAATAATGCCGAAGGTGTTCATTATGATTACACGGCTCCGGATTCTGTTATTAAAGATTATAGTGCTGATTTATATAATCCGGCTGTATATACGCAGTTTTCTTTAAATCCAATCAAAAAATTACGGGTTGTTCTTGGATTGAGGTATGACAAATTATCTTATTCTTTTGATAATCATCTTACACCGGGACCGCACACCGGACCTGATAATACGAAAAACGAATATGGTCATCTTACCCCTAAAATAGGAGTTACTTATAACCTGGGGAAAGGGAATGGACTGTATGTTAATTATAGCGTAGGTTTTAATCCTCCCGGAGTTGGTATTTATACCGGGTATATAGTTCCTGAGCTCATTCCGGCAACCTTCTATAATTACGAAGTGGGCGGGTGGATAAATTTAGGAAATAAAGGCTATGCTGAGCTGGCGCTTTATAATATGTTGGGAACTGATGAAGTTGTTTCTATTAGACAGGATGACGGGGTTTCCGTGAGTAAAAATGCGGGCAGAACGACTCATAGAGGAGCAGAACTGAGTGTTCATTATGCATTAATCCCGGAGTTGACTGTTCAATTTGGCGGCACTTATATGCAGCATAAATATCTTCATTTTGTTATTGGAAAGACAGATGTTTCCGGAAATAAAATGCAAAGTGCGCCGCCCTATATTTTGAATACAAAAGTATCTTATAAACCAGATTTTTTCCCGGGGTTTAAGGTCTCTTTGAACTGGCAAAGCGTGGGGGGATATTATTCTAATGCTAAAAATACTTTGTATTACGATGGATATAATGTTTTTAATGCAAGATTGAAATATTCTTATAAGGATTTTGAACTATGGGCAAATTGTCTGAACCTAACGAATAAGGTTTATGCAACTGCCGTAACCTATAGGTATCACAGTAATAATTATGATGTGGGCAATCTGAGACGATTTCAATTTGGAATAGGGTATCATTTTGGGAAATAATAAATGAAAAATAAAAATCTCATGAAACGAATAATAATTTTTAGTATAATAATGGCGTTTACTTTTTTATTTCAGGCTTGTGGAGATGCAAGTCAGAATAAAGGAAACGGAAAAAAGCAAAGCATTTTACTTTCTAATCCTCATAATAAAGCGTCCTGTGTTTATTTAACGAATGATCAGAATAACAATCCTGTTGTTAGTTGGGTGGAAATAGACAGCTCCGGGGAGAAACATTTCTTTTTCGCGCAATTTGATTCGACTCAAGAACAGATGTTGGAACCCATATCGATTCCAATAGAACAAAATGCCAGTATTCATGAAGAAGAGATGCCCAAAATAGGAGTTAAGAGGAATGGTACTTTAGTGGCAACCTACGAAACTTCTACGCCTCAAGAAGGACAAAGGTGGGGCTTGGGAGATATTCGATATGTTCAATCTTTTGACCATGGTAAAAGCTGGACCGATCCTCAGTCGGTGGCACCTAAAGCTTTAGCGGAGGGATTATCTGCCAGTTTTACGGATCTTGTCAGATTAGGTAATGGGGAAATTGGGATTTCCTGGCTTGGGAAGAATAAAGCTGATTCTGTGATGGCACGACCTGTCTTTTTCGCTAAAACGGACGGTCATCGGGGATTCGATACCCCTAAGCTTATAACGCGATATGCGTGTCAGTGTTGTCGTACGTCCCTGAGTAGTGATGAAAATGGAGATATAAGCATCGCTTTCCGGGACATCCTGCCGGGCTCGATAAGAGATATCTCCGTGAGTACTTCTTGTGATAACGGACACACTTTTAGTGTGCCGACGTCTTTTAGTAATGATCATTGGATGGTAGATGGTTGTCCGCATGCCGGCCCCTCGGTTGCCTCAAGAAATGGGAATACTTATGTGGTTTGGTACACCGGAGCAAACAATAAAAGCGGGGTATATTATGCTGCTTTAGATAGTAACAGAGAGATTATGAATAAACGCTTTCTCAATCCCAATAGCCGCTTTATTCAACTTACCTTACAACCGAATGGAAGCCGGATTATTGCACATGATGAAAATTACCGGATTGGGGACTCTCTCTATAGTCGGATTGTTGTGAATAAGGTCAATGGAGAAGGTTTCTTTAGGAAAAGAATTTCTCCTCAGCGCAGCCATGCTTCTTATCCTGTGGTTGTTCCGTTAGGGAATGAAAAAACGCTGGTGGCATGGACGGATCAAATGAAGGAAGAAGTATATTATAAACTGGTCAAAACGACGCTCATTTTTAGACCTTTGCCTGAGTCCTCCTTTTTATCCGACAAACGACGAAATAGCGGGATTGCTGTCAGTCTTCTAGCCTCTTCAATAGATCCGGTCTGTGGTATGACGCTTTATGATGGCAGCATTTCAGACACGACTTCCTTTCAGGAAGCGGTTATTGGCTTTTGTAGTAAAGATTGCAAACGGGATTTTCTGAAACATCCTCAGCATTATTTTGTTGAATAGGCTTTTTTTTATAAATAGGACTGGTTTAGGAGTTATTCGTTTGTATGATGTTTTCCAGAGCCTCTGTTATCAGTGGATATTCATAGCCTTTTCTGATCAAATGAGCTCTCGTTTTTTGTTTTCTGCGGAAAAAAGAATCTTTTTTTAGAGAGTCATATTTCTTTTGGGCAAGGGAGGTTAGCGTTTTTAGATAATCATCTTCATCGATTTCTTTCATTGCCTTTTTGATACAATAATCAGAAATCTGATTTCTTTTCAGGGCATAACGAATTTTATTTTTACCCCATTTTTTCATTCTGAATTTCCCCCTGGCAAAAGCCTGTGCGTAGCGTTCCTCATTCAGGAAATTTTCCTGAATGAGGTTGCTTATGATTTCATCTGCGTCTTCGCCCCAGACTTTGAGCTGATGTAATTTTTGTTCTACTTCTTTATGACATCTTTCCTGATATGCGCAGTAATGTTTAAGTTTTTCCAGGGCTTCTCTGGGCGTAGCCATAATTAAGCTTGTTTTTTAACAATCATTAAACGCGCGTAATTCAACATAATTTTCTTTTCTCCTGCCTTTTGGAAAAAGATAGTTGCCATTCTGTTTTTGGGATTCCCTTCTGTGTTTAATACTTTCCCAAATCCGAATTTAGTATGTTCTACCTCCATGCCTGTTTCGATTTTATCAGGATTATCTGCCTGAAAACTTGAAGATGGTCTATGATTGACGATTGTAGGTCTGCCTGCTTTCTGTTTGATAGGATTAGCTTGCTCCTTTTTTTTAGTGGAGGGCTTCCGTCCGAAAGTTTGTGTCTGCTGTCTTGATGCATCATTATCTCTAGAGAATCTTCCGTTATCCCGAGCCCGGATAGTTGTTTTTAAGCTTTCAGTGGGGATTTCTCTAAGAAATCTACTGGGTTCATTTTGTATTAGATTGCCAAATCGATATCTGCTGCTGGAGCAACTCAACCAGAGGTTTTTCTCTGCTCTAGTCACTGCTACATAGAATAAACGACGCTCTTCCTCCAAATCTTCTCTTTCGTTTATGGCC
>DATGTY010000090.1:0-10977 GCA_035301605.1 Chitinophagaceae bacterium
AATTTAAACATCAGCCAATACCCAATCAATAAAATGGCAAGCCAGATAATCTGTCCTTTCTGCTTCGTATAAAGGAAGATGATATTGGCAAACATATAAGCCAAGCCAATCCGCCCCAACACACTGGCAAACCGCATATCAGAAACGGGTTGAATCTGTAACCCATTGTTATAAATAATGCCTAAGAGAACTAAAATCAGCCCTCTCTTTATAACATGTCCTAATACCTGGGACTTCGATTTTCCCTTTCTCAATCGACTGGAAATAGAAAAGGGAGTTGCTACACCAGCAATAAACAAAAACAAAGGAAATATCAAATCATAGAGATGAAACCCGTTCCAAGCCGGATGGGTAAATTGATTAGCAATAACCTCCCAAAAACCGGATTGCGTAGCATCGGATAGCGAATGGAAAAAGCGATCAGCTCCTATAATCATCAACATATCAAGACCACGTAAAGCATCCAGAGAATGTAATCTTTTCGAAACTGCTACATGAATACTTTTGTCTTGCGAATCTTCTTTTACTCTTTCCATTTTTTCTTTTTAATCTGATTGGAATTTATTGAAACAATTTTTTCTTTTCCTTCTTATAGAATTTCACACCTCGTTTTACTTCATCCACATTATTTTTAAAATGGTATTCATGTTCGATAAACATATAGCCTTTAAATCCCTGCTTCTTCAATTGCTTCATAATCGCCGGCATATTAATCACTCCTTCTCCCAACGGAACATCATGAATTCCCTTTTCAGCCAGCTGTTTAAAAGCCGCTGTGAGGATTTCCAGCTGGCTAGCATCCTTTCCTTCAGGTATATCAAATTGCCCATCGCTTTTTTTATTTTCATCTTTCAGGTGTAATTCTATGATGTGTCCTTTTAGTTTTTTTATACACTTTACAGGATCTAAACCGGACTCCAGCCAGTGACCAATATCTGCACAAGCTCCTACTCTTGAACTTAGATCTTTTATCGTATTCAATACTGTATCCGGATTTCCATATCGACTGGGCTCCATATGATTGTGAATAGCGACATTGATTTTATATTTATCGGCCATTTTTGAGATATAAGGCATCCATTTAAAAGCCGGCTCTACCACCACATTTGTCAAATCCATAGCCTGAGCAAACTTAAAAAGTTGTTCGATGTCTTCCTCTGAATCAAATTGCATCACATCCCCGTAAGAAACCATCTTTACACCGTGCTTCTGCAACATCTTTTTCACTGCCTTCCTTTTCTTTTCACTCATATGATAATCCAATTTCCCTTCTATCCCGTTTCCTATCTTTTGTCCGGGAAAACCTTCTACGTATTTTAATCCCAGCGTATCCATTTTCAGGAAGGCTCTTTCCAGGGAATCAAATCGGAAAGTCCAGCTTTGTATTCCTAATGTCCAATCCGAAGCTTTTAATGCAGTCTGATTAGTCTTATTACTCTTTTCTCCATTTTGATTGTTCTTTTTACCTGTATTTTGGCATCCTACTACTAAGATTAGCCCGATGAAGAATGTGCCTAATAGTAATTTCTTGTTTAATTTCATATTTTGTTACTTAAATATTATTTTTCTTTAATTCATTTACTGCATAATCGCAGGCTCTGGCGGTAAACGCCATAAAAGTCAACGAAGGATTTTGCCAGCCGGAGCTGCACATAAAACTACCATCCGTAATAAATACATTATCCACGGCATGCATTTGATTCCATTTATTCACCACCGAAGTTTTAGGGTCTTTTCCCATACGAGCAACGCCTTGTTCATGAATGGCCTGTCCCGGGGTAGATCCAATTTCAAAGGTGTTGATATTTTTTACCCCGCCTGCCTCCAACATCTCCGCCGCGTCGTTCACCATATCTTTTCTCATCTTTTGTTCATTCTCCTTAAATCCGGTATCAAAGACCATCGTCGGCAATCCCCATTTATCCGTCTTTTTTGTATTTAGATAGACGCGATTATCTTTGTAGGGCAGACATTCTCCAAATGCAATCAATCCCATGGTCCACATTCCCGGTTCTGAGAGTTTATCCTTAAATTCTTTGCCTACCCCAACCTCTTTAATGGCACTTGACCAATTCTGCCGAGAAGCAGATCCCTGATAACCAAAACCTCTTACATATCCTCTGTTATCGTTTCCTTTCACATTACGAAAACGAGGAACATAAATACCATTGGGTCGGCGACCATAATAATATCGGTCTTCAAATCCGGGCATTTCTCCGGAAGCACCATACATAAATTGATGATCCATTAAGTAGTGTCCTACGGTTTCTGAATCATTGCCTAATCCATTTGGAAAACGATCCGATTTTGAATTTAACAAGACAAAAGCGGTTCCGACGGTAGAGGCATTAACAAATACAATTTTAGAATAGTATTCATAAGTTTTATTAGTATTCGCATCGATGACTTTGACGCCGGTTGCTTTTTTCTTGTCTTTGTCATAAAGAACTTCACTCACAATAGCATCCGTCTTTACCACCAATCTTCCGGTATCCATTGCCGGAGGAAGAGTGGACGACTGGGTACTGAAATAGGCTCCATAAGGGCATCCCCGATGACATAAGTTCCTGTATTGACAAGGTCCACGTCCTTTATGCTGTTTAGTAACGTTAGCCGTTCTACCGATAGTCATCAGACGATCATGAAAATTTTCTTCTATTCCCTTTTTCACTTCTTTCTCCACACAATTCATTTCCATAGGCGGCAGAAAAACACTATCGGGGAGTGCTCCATACCCCTCTTTTTGCCCACTAACTCCCACATGCTTTTCTACGTACTCATACCAGGGTTCAATCTCTTTATAACGAACCGGCCAATCTACGCCGTGGCCATCTCTGGCATTGGCGCCAAAATCTAAATCACTCCATCGGTAGCTTTGTCGTCCCCACATAATTGATTTTCCTCCCACGATATCCGGACGAAACCAATCGAATTTTTTTATTTCTTTATAAGGCGCATCCGAATCCTTAAACCAGTAATCTGCATTATCTTCTCCATACGGATAATCTCTACTCAGATATTTATGCGTTTTTCTTTGTTCCTCTGTGATTCGTCCCCGGTGTTTAAATTCCCAAGGCTTTTTAAATGCACTTTTATAACCGGAAATATGCTTTAATTGATGTCCTCTTTCCAGCATTAATACCGTCAATCCTTTTTCCGTTAATTCTTTCGCAGCCCATCCCCCACTCAATCCGGAACCGATCACAATAGCATCATAGGTATTCTCTTCTTTTGCTTTATTATTAATATTTGTTGCCATCGCATTTTAATTATACATAAGGTAAACCGCCTTCCCAGGCTTTATCTCCCTTTTCATAAGGGATACAGCCTTCATAATTTCCGGGTGTCTGTCTATATCGAAGCGTTTCTGTAGCGCCGGTTTCAGAAGTAAAAAAGCCTAACATTGTCAATTCTTTCAGCGTCCAGTAAAAATTCAATGCATCAGAATCTATTTCTCCGGTTAAAACTTCCTTATCCACACGCGTGACAGCCGTTTCTTTTTGATTATCATTCAAATCCAAAAATTCTTTTTTAAAATGCTTTTTACTCCATTTATTAAAGACAGTCAATCCATCATGAAAATCGTCCTGATCATCTTTAGGATAACATTCTTGCATCATCATCACCACAAATGCGGGCACCTTGGCATCCACAGCTCCCGGAGTGTCAGTTCTCGGAATAATAATATCCACCATATCCTTCACCATGTCTTTCTCCCAGGAGGTAAAATGAGTTCCTTCTCCATTTTCACCGGGTGCATGACAACCATTCATCAAAGCACTCAGGGTAGGAGCCGAAAGGACTCCTCCCATAATCAGTGCCGTTCTTTTAAGTGCATCTCTCCTATTCATTGTTTATTCAATTTAAAAAGATGATCTAAAAATTCATGCTGTTTTCTTCTTTGAGAATCTTCCACTTTTAATCGACTTTTCACACCTATATTCATTACTCTGACGGGTTGGTCTTTTGTATTGCCAGTCCATAAAGGGAGCCCTTCCCCATTAGGATTTCCACTCTTTATAAAGTTAGCAAAATAGTTTTCCATCGTAACGGACACCCGATAATCGTCAGGTGACCAAGAATACACTGAATTTGTACTTAAATTACCGAGCGCATATTCAATTTCACCGGAATGTACTGCTCCATTTATGGGGGGAGGCATTAATTTACCGGAATCCTCCGGCAACAAAAAAGAAGCATCAAAGGAAGTGTTTTGTACAGGGCGTGGTTGTCGAAATAAATATCTGAATACAGGTCGTCTTCCTGTATTCCGCTGGAGTTCGGCCCACTTCCAGGTGCTATATACTATAAACCGGTCACTTGCCAAATGGGTTGCTGAAGTAATAACTTCATTTACAGTTTTCCCGGGATATAACTTTAAAATCTTTGCTGCATTCTCCTTATATAAAGACTCTACCCTTTTTTTGAAACTCTCAGGAGAGGGAAATTTTCCTTGCATAAAAGCTATGTAAGGCATTTCTGTAGAATTCCATCCTACCAATAAGGGTATTTGTGCCTGTTTCCCTTCTTCGAAAATTTGCTCGGGAGATTTCGGCAAGAAATAACCATCGATAGTGGTAGAAAAATGGGAAATTCCTTTCTTAGAAGCTTCTTGAAGCAATTTTTTAGCAGGAATAGCCCGTAAATCTTTTAAGGAAGAAGCGCCAATACTTTTTGCAAAATCTACCCCTCTTTTTTCCGCTTCGGATAAGGAAATCGGGGGCAAAGTTGGCTTTATCATGGCTCCGCTTTCCCCTATTGCTCCAACAATAAGATCCTTAGATAAGGGCGACGCCATTTGTGCAAATACAGAAATTGACCCTGCCGATTCGCCTCCAATAGTAATGTGATCAGGATCTCCCCCAAAAGCAGCAATGTTTTTATGAACCCACTCTAAGGCAGCATGCTGATCCAAAAGTCCATAGTTTCCAGAGGCATGATGGGAAGATTCTTTTGTAAGCTCGGGATAAGCAAAAAAGCCGAATATGCCTAACCTATAATTAACCGTTACAACAACAATCCCTTTTTGAGCTATACTCGATCCGTCATATCGCCATTCTGACCCATCTCCTGCAATAAAGCCGCCTCCGTAAAAATAAACGAGAACAGGAAGATTTGCATTAGAGGAATCTGCCGAGGTCCACACATTTAAATAAAGGCAATCTTCACTAACCGAATCAGAACGGAAACGCATGTCACCAAAGATCGAACCTTGCATTGCCCTCGGTCCAAATTCATCTGCCTTTCTAATGCCTTTCCAACTTTTAAGAGATTGGGGAGCGCGCCATCTTAAATCTCCTATCGGAGGCTGAGCATAAGGAACTCCCCAAAAACACCTAACACCAGTACTTTTGTCAAAAAAACCTTGAATCGTTCCTCCAGTGATCTTCACTTTGTTAGATTCCCAACTTCCTTTCTTAACCTCTTGACTAAATGAATAATTACTGAAGAACAAGAAAAGAAGAGTAAGAAAAGAGAAACATAATTTATTCATAATTTTACATTAAAACGATATAACTTATATCAACAGAATACATATAATAATATCCACTATATCCGTTACCATTTTTTCTCCCCGGAAGTAGAATGGGTTCCTTTTCCATTTTCAAAGGGCGCATTACGACTATTCATCAGCACACTCAGAGTAGGAGCCAAAAGGACTCCTCCCCCTGATCAGTGCTGTTCTATTAAGTGCATCTCTTCTGTTCATAACACATACTATTTCTATCTATATCCTTCATTTTGTTTAAGCGTACCATTACTCAAATCAATTTCCTGCTGTGGTATGGGGAAATATTTATTCTTTGCTGAAAATTGAGCCCCCTTAATATCATCAGTAAACTGTCCTTCATAGTCAAAATAGTGGTTAATTACTTTGTCAGCAATTCCCCAACGAACCAAATCAAAGAATCGATGCCCTTCCATAGCCAATTCGAGCAGTTCTTCTATATGTACTGCTTTGATCGCCTTATCAGGATGAGAAGAAAACCAACCATTCGGATAAGTAGATATATTATAAGTAGCAGCAGGATCTCCGTTATCATCTCTCACAAAACCATCCGGATTAGCAGCTCTGCTACGAACCCTGTTTACATACTCTTCCGCCTTCGCGGGATCTCCGTTATCTGCCTTAATTTCACATTCTGCAGCCCACAAAAGCACTTGCGCAAAACGAATAATAGAATAATTTATAGAATTTAAAGGAGCCCAGGAAGTCGTAGAATTGTCACCTGCCGCACCAACATCAGACTTTTTAAATACATTTTTCTTAGGAGAATAGGGGCCGGCACTCGCCTGGTTACGAATCCAATCTTTTCCCGGCATATCTCCCCAGTCAAGATAAGGGATGCCTCTACGTCCAACCGTCCAATCTACTCGAGGGTCTAAATTACCGTTATCGGGAGTAAAAGCATCTGAGGAAGATAACCCCATATCATTCTTCACCGCATTATTCGCCAAATCATATTCGGGACTATCTAGGGATCCATCCAATAAAGGCAAACCATTATCATCCGTACGATAAGCATTCACAAGCTCTATACTGGGTTGAAAGAATCCACAACAGCCTGTCACCGCACCATTTCCATAAGGATAATTCAACATATCAAAGTGATTCCCATGAAATCCTTCAGATCCATCATGTAAAGAAGCCTGAATGGCAAAAACAGATTCTGAACTATTCTGATGAAGGGCGTTAAAATTCCAATTAAATTGACTCTGTAAAGCATAAGCTGTACCATCTGCTGTATTCCCCTTATTTATAATATCAGTAAGCAAGGGTAAGGCATCATTATATTTCCCTTCGAAAAGATAAGTCTTAGCAAGGAAGGCTCCGGCAGCCCACTTATTGGCTCTACCAATATCTTCCTGCGTTTCCGGTAGATTATCATAAGCATATTTAAATTCTTCCTCTATCTTAGGAAAAATATCTTCATCATTAGGAATCTGATAATTCCCTGCAGCATAAGTAACTGAAGTATCTACCCATGGCACACTGTTCCACATTTTTTTGGCCTCAAAATAGTAAAAGCCTCTCAAAAAATGAGCCTGTGCAATAATGTTCCCTTTTTCATCCTCCTCCAGATCAACCTTGGCAGCCAATCTTAAAACAAGATTACATCGAGCGACGCCATCATACAACCATCGCCATTTAGAATGAAAATAAGGATTAGAAGCAGAGCCTTCAAATCTGGCAATAGACATGGCATTAGACTGATCACCAGGATCTGAGCCTTTATGTGCTTCTCCACCAGCTACACTTCCAAACAACCAATTATCCGGTTGTTGATAATACCAAGCGCCTTCATTGGGATCAAATTGCCCATCCAAATCAGAATAAGCTGAGATTAGTGCTTCTCTAACCCCTTGCGGCGAAGCCATTTGCTTATCTCCTAAGACACCTCTGGGTTGTACTTCTAAAAAGCTTTTCTTACAAGCAAACATAAGCAGACTCAATAATAAGATTGAACCTACCTTTACATATTTATTTATTAATTTCATTATTTTATCTTTTTAAATGTCTAGAAAAATAATTCCCTTCCCCTTAAAAGGTAATATTTGCTCCTACAATAAATTGTCGAACAAAAGGATAGGTTCCATAATCCACACCGAAGGTTTCGTCTAAACCACTAACAGAAGGATCCAATCCATCATATTTTGTAATCGTAAAGAGATTGATTCCCTGAATATAAACATGTAGATTTTCAATTCCTACATTACTCAAAACACCATCCTCAAAAGTATATCCCAACTGAAGATTCTGTAATCTCAGATAAGAACCATTCTCCATATAATAGGAGTTAACTTCTTGGTTAGTACTGAAAGCAGCTCTATCCTCATAAATCGGAATGTCAGTGTTTTTATTCTCCGGCGTCCAAGAATCTAAGACTCTTGTACTGATAGCTCCTCCGGGAAAAGAAGCATAAAAATCGGTGTACCATTTGGTATAATTGAGAATCTGCGCTCCCCAAACCCCATAGAAATTAAATCTTAACTCAAAATTTTTATAACTCAACCCTCCGGCAATTCCATAGGTGAAATCAGGGTTAGGATCTCCAAAAATGGTTCTATCGTCATTATTGATATAACCATTCCCATCCATATCGGCAAACCTAAACTCCCCCGGTCGTTCTCCACCATCCTGATAAGTTGCAGTTTTGTCTCCTAATGCCGACTGAGCTTTTGCATCGGCTGCGTCAATTTCCTCCTGACTCTGCCAGAGACCCGTTACTTTATATCCATAAAAAGAAGACATGGAATGCCCCACTTTATTGATGGTCGGATTTCCGGAGATACGTGAAGCTCCATAGCTGTTCCCATAAAAATAATCAATATTATCAGAAATTTTTAAGATGGTATTCTTATAGGTACTCCAATTCAGCGTAATATCATACTTCCAATTGCTTGAAAATTTCCCTCTTTTTGTTATCCTAGCATCCACTCCCACGTTTTCCATAGAACCCACATTAATGGTAGGATAATTATTTAAGAACCCGACGGTAGCTTCTACCTCAGGAGCATACAACAACCCAACCGTCTTACGTCTATACCAATCTACACTAAAATCAAGATTATGAAATAAAGTAGCATCCAAACCAAAGTCTAGCGTTTTATTGGTTTCCCAATGTGTAGCAGGAGCCGCAAACCCGGTAGCCCTTATACCTTCTACAATACTATTACCGGTTCCCTGAATATCATAACCTGCAGCTTTCGCACTGGCAGCATAGGAATTAATTTGATTCACTAAAGGCACAGAAGAAGAATTTCCCATTTCTCCATAACTTCCTCTCAATTTCAAATCATTAACCCAATTCACATCCTTCATAAAGTTTTCCTGAGACAAACGCCAGCCTAAAGAAAAAGCCGGGAATACACCATATTTTTTTTGTGGTCCAAACACGGCAGCTCCATCTCTACGGATCGTTCCATTAAACAAATACTTGTCTTTATAATTATAATTTACCTGCGCAAATAAAGAAAAGATTGTAGGAACAGGGCCACCCCCATCTTCAATAATTCTACCCCCGGATTGAGTCGTGCTAATGGTTGTATAGTTCGGATCAGCACTAAATGGATTATGTCCAGTGGCATCCATATTTCTATTTCTACCTCCTAAGGCTTCTTCCCCTAATAGTATTTGTATATTATGAGCTCCAAATTGATGTTTAAAATTCAGCGTATTGGTCCACACCCAGTTGTAGCTATAACTTGCTCCTTCATAAACATAATTCTGCGTAGGATTATTCTCTTTATTCTCATATTGAAGGTATCCATAGGTATTATAGTAATTATTGGAATATCCACCTCCAAAGCTGGATTTAAAATGGATATTATAAGGCAAAGCCACTTCAGCATATATATTACCAAAAATATTCGTCGTTTGACTTTGATCATTCCGGGCTCGATACCTATTCGCTACCGGATTCTGCGGATTATTAAATCCTGCGGCTCTGGTACCGGCAAAATTCCCCATAATATCATGAACCGGTATCAATGGATTTTCCCGATAAGACCAGCCAATTGCATTCCCTTCATTTCCTCCCACATCTCCGTTAGACAATTGCGGATTATCTCTTAGGGACAACTGAATATTCTCGCCAATTTTCACTCGGTCATGAATATTAAATTCTGTGTTCGCTCTAATCGTATAGCGTTTCAGATAAGTTTGTTTAACAACCCCCTGCTGGTTATAATATCCTAGTTGAATATTATATCTGGAACTTTCTCCTCCTCCGTTTAAAGATAAATTATAATTCTGAAGAGGCGCATTCCTCGTCACTTCATCATACCAGTTGGTTCCTTTTTTATTGGCTTTGACGATTTGATAAAAAGCTCCTTTAGAAGGATCTATATTGTAAAGACTTGGATCAACAAGCGCTGCTGTAGCAGGATCACTATTCAGCAAACCCGAATGGTTTCCTGCCATGATATAGTCTGGCAACACCGGTTCTGCACCACTTCCATATTGAGGATGAGAAGGTGTTCCTCCTCCATTCTTTATTGCATTCCAGGTCCATTCAGCTGTCTGTTTTGGATTAAGTAAATCAAAACCCTTTCCCGGATACTGACGTCCATAGGAGATATTTAAATCAACCTTCATCGGCTGGTCATATTTCCCCTTTTTCGTTGTAATTAATATGACACCGGCGAAAGCTCTGGCGCCATAAATAGAAGCGGAAGAAGCATCTTTCAAAATACTAATATTTTCAATATCTTCAGAAGGAATATTACTAATATCAGTAGTTGGAACTCCATCCACTACATACAACGGGTCATTACTGGTAAAAGATCCAAAACCACGAATACGTACTTTACTATCACTTCCGGGTTCTCCTGAAGCCGTAATATGGACGCCTGATACCTTTCCCTGTAATTGCTTCTGAATATTCCCCATTGGGCTAACGTTTAAATCAGAGCCTTTCAAAGGAGTAATAGAGCCCGTAAGATTTTTCTTTCTTTGCGAGGTATAACCAGTCACCACCAATTCATTTAATTCTCTGGAAGATTCTCCCATTTTAACATTAATGGTACTTTTACCATTAACTGCAATCTCTTGTGTTTTAAATCCTACTGAACTAAATACCAATGTGCCATTTTCCGGAACATCCAACGCATATTTCCCTTCTGCATCTGTAACCGTTCCTGTATTAGCGCCTTTCACTTGTACGGTCACTCCTGGCAGAGGATCCCCCTCCGGTCCTGTTACCATACCTTCTATGTGTTGCACCCGAAACAGGCTTCCTTCTTTGCCTATAATAATCAAACGATTTTCGAGCTTTTTATATTCAAGATTTGTTCCCATCAGCAGATTGTTTAAAATCTCTGACAGAGAACCCTCTTTTACATCCAAATTAACCCTTCTATTTACAGGAACAATATCGTCGCTATATAGAATTCTGTAATCCAACTTCCTTTCAATTTTTGAAAGTGCATTATGAAGTTTCGTGTTTTTAAAATTCAGACTATAGGTGTCATTCC
>DATGTY010000091.1:0-5080 GCA_035301605.1 Chitinophagaceae bacterium
TTGTAATGGTGCGGGTGCTATGTTGATAACTTGTAAGGAAAATGATGCGGAAGCCGTTGTTGCTACTTTAGAGAAAGAAGGTATTCCCTGTGTTCAGATAGGGAAAATGACTGAAAAATCCACCGGTATGAAATTAGTAGATAGAGAAGAAAAGACGAATATTATTTACAGGGAAAAAGATCCCTATTGGGAAGCTTTTTATAAGTCTATAAAATTAGGATGGAAATGAATAACAAAAAGCACATACTGTCTGGATTATATTTGGTATTAGATCCTGCAATGAATGAGGAAATGTTATTTAAAAGATTGGAACTTGTATTGGCAAAAGAAGTGGCTGCTATACAGATCTGGGATCATTTTCGTACAAATCAGGATGAAGAAGCTTTGATACAGCAGATTTGTGATTTAAGTGCTCCATATGATGTTCCTGTTTTAATAAATAACAAATGGCAGCATTTGAAGCACACTTCTCTGGCAGGGGTTCATTTTGATTCAATTCCGAAGAATATAAAAGAAATGAAAGCGGAAATTAATCGGGATATTATGATAGGGCTTACTTGTGGAAATGATTTAAAAATGGTCCGTTGGGCAGCTGAATATGAGCTGGATTACATCTCTTTTTGTTCAATGTTTCCATCGGTAAGTGTGTCCAGTTGTGAAATTGTGACATTTGAAACAGTGAAGAAAGCACGTGCTATTTTTAAGAATTCATTGTTTCTTGCAGGTGGAATTTATCCCGGGAATCTTGCATGCTTACGTGAGTTGCAATATGACGGAATTGCTGTGGTTTCCGGTGTTATGGGTTCGGAGAATCCGGTTTCTTCCATCCATCAATATTATCGAGAGTTTAAAAAATAAAAATGAAATTAAAGACAGTAAAAAAATTGTGTTGTCCCTTTGACCATGCTGATTTGAAATTGAAGATTATCACTCGTGATGAGTTTGATGATATTCTTGAGGGAATATTGTTGTGTGCCGATTGCAAGCGAGTATATCCTATTATATCGGGTATTCCGATTATGAGTCCCGATAAATATCGGGAATTCAAATTAGAGCAGCCTCTATTAGAGAAATGGAATAAATTCCTTGATGGAAAACGTATTGAAAATTTCAGAGTGGTAGATTTGTTGGAATAGTTGGTGGTTTTAACGAGATGTTTTGTCTTTTTTATAACCAAAGAGTTCTCTTTCTTTAATGGTTTGTGCTACGATATTGGGCACCTGTTTTTCCCAGTTTGAATCACCGGAAGAAATTTTATTGAGTACTTCTTGAGCATATATTTCCAAATATTCAGGTTTATAGTTTTCGATATCAACAATGAGTTTGTTTTTCTTGAAATGCTTGTATAAATCTTTTAAATGTTTGCTTACTTTAAGATTATTGGAGGTTAATAATTTTCCGGATATGGTATCCTTATAGGGGTACAGGTAAACGTGTAGTCCTTTTTTGAAAAAGCGACCAAAGGCTTCTAAAATACCGCCGGGCAAGTCGGTATAAAAATTTTCGTTGAATACTTCTAATAAATTGTTTACGCCCATGGGAATGCCTAATTCTCCTTTGGTGTATCTACTAAAATAGTCCACCATTCGATAGTATTCGGAAAAATTGGAAATCATGATATTGTATCCTAATTGGGCTAAAATATCAGCTCTATCCAGGAAGTCTCTTTCATTTATGCTGCCTTCTTCACTCAAATTGGCGGTTGTGATTTCAAAAAATACTTCGGTTTGCTCCATAGAAATCTGATTCTCTTTTAGGAACCTATCGAGTCCGTTTTCAAACATATCAATATTGACCAGCGTGACGGGACGGAAACTTCCCCGAAGAGCAAAAATATCCTTTTTATATAATAAATCTGCGGCTTGCAGATTGTGACGGTTTGCATCGAAAATGACGGCATCTGTCATGTTTTGTTTGACCAGATGTAGGGACATTAAACGATTATCTACTTCTTGAAATTCCGGCCCGCTGAAATCAATCATGTCTATTTTAAGTTTATCTAAAGCAATATTATCATATAGTGAATCGATCAGCTTTCTCGGGTCATCGGAAAAGCGGAAAGCACCATAGATTAGATTAACACCTAAGTCTCCCATAGTCTCTTGTTGGAATCTGGCGTCATTCTCATTAAGCTCTACATGTAGCGCAATTTCATTGAATTTGGCGCCCGGTTTATGCTGGTATCTGATGCCCAGCCAGCCATGTCCTTTGTAGGTTTTTTTGTGGTTGATGGTGGCTACCGTATTGGCAAAAGTGAAGTAGGTTTTGTTGGTACTTTTTGTGGGGTTGAGTCTTTGTTCTATCAGAGCTACTTCATAGCGCAACATTTTTCTGAGTCTGTGTTGAGTCACGTATCTGTTATGTGCTTCTTTCCCATAAATGTCATCACTAAACCCTTTGTCATAGGCAGACATGGCCTTGGCAATAGTTTTGGAGGCGGCGCCTACACGAAAAAAATATCGAACAGTCTCCTGACCGGCACCTATTTCTGCGAAAGTTCCATAAATAGCCGGATCTAGATTTATATCTAAAGCTTTTTGCTTGGAGGATAATACTTTATTGGAGGATAGCATGTTCTTTTTTGGGATAAAATTATAGAAAATAATAGGATCTCCAAGACCTTCCTATTGATTTATATTGTAGAATGAAATTTTCTGGTAGGGTGGGAGACGGTGAAGCTTAGGAATAAAATGTACTTTGCAGTTCTTTGCGTGAAAAAAGTGAAGTCAATGAAAAAAAATATAAAAATCCTATTTCTTTTGGTGGGGCTAATATGTTATGCATCGGCTTTTTCCGCACAATTACCGGAATGCGGGGTATATCAATTAAAATCAACCGCTAAACCCCTTTTTACGACACCGTATTATAGTGAACAGACATATCAAAGGAGCAAATATTATGGTATTGATATTATTTCCAATAAAGAAGTGCGTCAGTACAGTTTGAAATACGCTGTTATATCCCGAGATACATCCTCTCATCGCATGGAAATTATCTTTTCACGGGATACGATTAGCCTGGAAGGAAAAAAATATAAACAGCAGCATATCAAAGGATTGCCTTTTCATGATAATTTATGGCAACCCTGGGTCAAACAAAAGCAAGAAACACCAAAATATCGATTTGAGGTTTCCGGAAGTAAAAAAGAAAGAGGGTATGGAATGTATTCCATGAAGGTCAATGCCATTAAAGTTATTAACAAAAAGACCGGGAAAGTGCAGATTTTAACGCATATTGGAACACCAACTGATGCCTTAGATGATGTCGTGCAAGTGCAGGATTGCAATTTTGATGGCTATCCGGACTTTTGGATTTTTGCCCATGATGGTGGCGCCGGTCCGAATTATGGAGATGATTTTTATCTGTACCATCCTGAATCCGGAAAATTTGAGTATAACGAACAACTCTCTAACTTAACACAAGTGGCGGTAGATACGAAAATGAAAACCATTACCAGCGAATTTCGCGATGGCTGTTGTCATCATGGCGGAGAAGCTTATACGTTTAAAAATGGGCAATTGGATACCTTATCTTATTGGAACCGTCAATTCGGCTATTTCGGTATTTTTGCCGAATATTCTGCGGGTAAGAAAGAAAACGGAAAATGGAATGACAGTACCTTTTATGAAGTCAGTCCGGTTGGTGAAAACACTAAAATATGGGCTGTTCCCAAAGTTGGCGCTGCAGTTGTCAAAACGCTTGAGGCAGATCAGATTGTTGCCATTCATAAAGAAAAGCCCCTTTGGTTTTATGTAACGAATACGGATTATGGAAAATCGTTTAAAGGTTGGATGAAGAAGAGGGACGTATTTCCTGAAAAAACGGATGTCTATACGCCGGAAATGAAAAAATACCGTTTTATTGCTTTTGCCGAAGATTCGGATCAGGTATATGCTATCGGCGTTATCGATAAAAAGACAAAGCAGGTGATGCAAATACTTCCCCTTTATTCGCAATTCACGATGAAAGATTCACTGCAAATAGGGGATTATAACCGGGATGGTATTAAAGACTTTAGAATAAAACGGTCTTTTGATGCGGAGAATGTGAACTATAAGGTATTTATATATAACAAAAGAGAAGCGCTATTCGAACCACAAAAATAAGTCAAATGAAGTTAGATAAGAGTGTCCTATATTTATTGGTTATCTTTTTGTCGGCTTGTGGATCACCAATGCCAAATGGGATGATCGGAAACAAAGCAGCATCTAATCGCGTGGACACAACTGGAATGGGGATAATCTAAACCGAAATAGATTTCAGTTAGATCGTCCGACGGTCATCATAGTGCTTCTCGATTCTATTGAAACAGAACGCTATAAAAAACGGATTGGGGAAGAGGTCTTTTATACTGTTGCGGATGATCAAATGTATTATCATTATGATGTGATTCAAAGATTGGATTCGCTAAATATCCCGGTAAAATATTCACAGCGGGACAGCATTATTATCCGTGCTCCCCATTTTTACAAGTTAATTGTTAAAAATCCATCTTTTTCAATATATAATTATTTTTATTATAATGGGGGAATCTAAAAACGATAAATGCTCTAAAACTCCTGTATGAGGAAGGTATTACACAATAATTTCACCTGTTTATAAGGCTGGATCTGCGGCATAGTCCTTCCAAAGTTGATCTAATGTCTTGCCGGTGGTGTTTTCCCAGACATCTTTATTATAATAAGATTCGTTGCGTAAACTTTTATCCAACTGATCTACAATTTTTTTATGCTTATGATTTTCGAGCCAGACCAAAAAGCGCGCCGTTACCCGATAGCTATCGGTGTAGTGCTGATCAGGAGTATAATCTGGCAATGACCAACCTTCGTTTGCATTGTCCACACCAAAAATATAGCGTGCATAATCCGCAATGCCTTCCACCAGCCAAACTGGCTTATATTGCGGATAGCTTTGAACAATATGCATCACTTCATGAGTGACCACATCAATATCATTCGGGTGAGAATGGTAATATGCAGCACTGAATCGAACCTGACCACCGCCGGTGGCTGCAACCCCGGAATAAGCCGTGTCGATAAGAAAATGAACCGTATCATCGCTGTTTGGGTTAAACCTTTCG
>DATGTY010000092.1:0-3527 GCA_035301605.1 Chitinophagaceae bacterium
ACAAAATAAACAATTTAGTTTGATTCACCATTCTACAATTCACCAGTCCAACCCTTACCTTTGTCAAAAAAATGAGCATAATGAACCCGACATGATAAAAATAATTATTAACACAGGGAAATGATTATTTTTATCATCAAAGGCTCCATCTGACCTTAAAAATAAAAAATCAACAGATGAAAAGAATCGGACTTTTATCAGATACGCATGGCTACTTACATCCGGATGTGCTTTCCTATTTTAAGAAGGTTGATGAGATATGGCATGCCGGTGATATTGGAAGTGTGGAATTGATAGAGGAATTAGAAGCAGCGAAGCCGGTTCGAGCCGTTTTTGGGAATATTGATGGCAGAGATATTTATTCTTCTTATCCGGAGCATCAACGTTTTACTTTGGAAGGAGTAAAAGTCTGGATGACACATATTGGCGGATATCCGGGAAAGTATAGTCCGGGAATCCATTCTTCGATTTGTAAAAATCCTCCGGATCTTTTTATTTCAGGGCATTCTCATATTTTGAAAGTGATGCCGGATAATAAGTTGAATCTTTTACATATAAATCCGGGTGCTTGCGGACAACAAGGTTGGCATAAAGTGAAAACATTGGTACGGTTTTCTCTGGATCAAGGCAGGGTAAAAGACCTTGAAGTTATTGAATTAACTCGCGTTATTCGCTGATAATAAAAATCTTCCATTTTTTTATTCCCAATTATAAGTTCTCAACTAATAAGCCATTGGCCATTGATTTTCCATAGATTTGAGAAAAATAGAATAATTGATCTGCTTTTAATAGTTCTGCTACCCAAACAGCAAGCTCGTCATTATCTGAAAACATAGTTTTTAGGGAAGTCGCATCATTCTCATTGGTAATAGGAATAATACCTTCATTTAATAAGCCGTTATAGCAGTTTAATAAATTATTTCTGTTGGTGTTGTCTTCAAAAAAATCCCCTTTCGTGGCCAGTACTTGTGCACAATGCATCCCGAAATGATGAAAAGTATTATAATACAATCGCATAAGGCGTGGTTGTCCCACAGAGCAATACACTTGTTGGCGTATTCCTTCTTGAGGTATAGTTACTTTATGTAGCACCTCTTTGCCTGCCATGCCGGCACCGGAGGATACCAATAAGGTTAAAATATTTTGCTCGTAAAGTGCTGTTATTTGACGAACTAATTCATACAATATAGCACGTGAAACTCTGTTATCCTTGTTTACCAAATCCTTGGCTCCAACTTTAATAACAATTAATTTTTTCTTATTCATGAGCTATACTTTTGTTCGGAAATGTTGGGGTTCTTTTCATTTATTAGTGTTTCATTCCGGGATTCTTCCTTTTATAAGAGAAACGAATCCCTACAAATATAATTTATTTTCTGATTTAGCTCACCATATTCGTTGTATGGTTACTTTTTTTTATAGCATAAAAAGACCATGAATGTATAACTTACACATCCATGGTTAGTGAACTGTAAATCGAAATGTTTTTAACTATTCTCTTATCTGACCATCTCCATAAACGTAATATTTGTTGGTAACGAGTTGAGGTAGTCCTAAAGGTCCACGATGGTGGAGTTTATCCGTACTGATTGCCAGTTCTGCACCCACCCCCATTTGTCCACCATCTGTGAAGCGCGTAGAGGCGTTGTGAAATACGGCAGCACTGTCAATTTCAGCCATAAAGCGATCGGCTTCATCTTTGTCTTCCGTCATGATAGCTATAGAATGACCTCCTGAATAATGATTAATTCGTTTGATAGCATCTTCTATATTGTCTGTCTCGGCCAAAATTATTTTCATGGCTAGAAATTCTTCGTACCATACCTTATCGTTTTGAATTTCTTCTTCATTCGACAAGGTTTTTTTGACCTTATCATCGACAAGGATATTTACTTTAGAATCTTTTAATAGCTGATCTAACTCTTTCAGCCTGTTTTCGTAATCCGGCAGTCTTTTATCTACCAATACATTATCTAAAGAGTTACAAGCTGATGTTTTATCTGTCTTAGAATTAATGATGACTGCCTTGGTTTTTTCCCAGTCTGCACTTGGCGCAACATATAGGAAGTTATTTCCTCTACCACTTACCAGAACTGCACAAGATGCGTTCTCTTTTACAAACTTTATGAGACCTTCTCCTCCACGAGGAACCATTAAGTCAATTTTCTCCGGTGGATTAGCTAAATAATCTCTTGTTTCTTCACGTTTTAAATGAAGTAATGTAATCCAGTCTTTAGAAAGCTCATTTTCTTCCAATGCTTCGTGCCAGAATTTTTCTAAAAGTACATTACTATAATTGGCTTCTTTTCCGCCTTTAAGGAGAATCTTATTATTGGCCTTAAAAGCAAGGACTGCGGCTTCAATAGTAACATCCGGGCGTGATTCATAAATGATTAAAATCGTGCCAAATGGTGCCGATTTATTTACAATCTTCAGCCCGTTATCCAGCGTGTCTTCGAAGATGACTTTCCCTACCGGATCTTCTTGAGCCTGTACTTCTTTCAGGGCTTTAATCATGGAATCTACCTTCGCATTGCTAACGATGAGCCTGTCATATAAAGCTTGATCATCCTTTTGGAAGGCATCCAAATCTTTTTTATTCTCTTTTATAAGCGTTTCTCTTTCTCGGTCTAGAATCTTAATCATAGATTCTATCACTGCGTTTTTCTTTTCTGTGCTTATGAGTTTCATAATATTTAATTTTAATTGTTGGATATAGTTTTCTAAGCCATATCCTTATTTTACGAACTTTGTTCCGATATCTTTTCCTTCTATGATATCGACGATTGCATTATTGTTATTCCCATTAGTTATTATAGTTGTTATTCCTTTAGCAGCTGTTCTTTTAGCTATTTTTAACTTTGATTCCATTCCGCCACGACCTTCGCCTTCTTTTTTTGTGGAAGGCTGTACGTATTTTTCTACATTCTGATTTACTTTGACCTTACTGAATTTCTCAGTATGTTCTGCGTTAGGATCACCATTGTATAAGCCATCGGTATCTGTGAGTAGAATCATCTTGTCTGCTTCCAGTAATTCGGCAACCCAGCTGGCCAGTTCATCATTATCTGAAAACATGCTTTTTACGGATATAGCATCATCTTCGTTGGTAATAGGGGTAATCCCTTCTTTTAATAATCCTTTGTAACAGTTTAAGAGATTTTCTCTATGTGCACCCGGATCAAAGTCATTCTTGGTGGCTAAAATCTGAGAGCAACGCATTCCAAAATGATGAAAATGGTTGTAATATAACCGCATGAGCCGAGGTTGGCCGACTGTACTATAAACCTGTTGACGAGTTTTCTTATCTTTCGCACTAATTTCTGAGAGGATTTCCTGTCCTGCAATATTGGCTCCCGAAGAAATCAAAATAGTCATAATATCCTGTTCGTACAGATAAGCAATCTGCCGCACAAGCTCTTTCAATACAGGGCCGGATATACGATTATCTTTATTGGTTAGTACGTTGGTTCCTACTTTAACTACAATGAGTTTTTCTGACATTATAAATTGAGTTTGTTAAAAAA
>DATGTY010000093.1:0-8979 GCA_035301605.1 Chitinophagaceae bacterium
CATTTACCCGTAAAGCCTTCTCCCAACCTTCCTAACATGGCCTCTATTTATCTTTATCCCTCCCTTTGTTTTTTTGAAGGCACCAAAGTCAATGTAGGTCGTGGTACCCATCATCAATTCCAGCTTTTCGGCAATCCGAAATTCCCAAAATCACTCTATTCTTATACCCCGAAAAGCATGCCTGGCGCTGTGCATCCTAAATTAGAAGGTCAAAAATGTTATGGTTATCTGATTGCAACAGATGCACACACAGCTCTAAAAAAGATTCAGAAAAAAATTCAATTAAAATGGGTCTTAAAGGCTTATAAATTATATCCCGATAAAGCACATTTTTTTAGAGACTTTTTCAATTTATTAGCAGGAACGCAAAACCTGATGCAACAAATTAAAGACGGATGGAGTGCAGAAAAAATCAAAGCAAGCTGGCAACCAGAACTAAATCAATTTAAGAGAACTAGAAAAAAATATTTGCTCTACCCTGATTTTAACACAAAATAAATTTCTTCGACCACAAAATATATTCTTATGCGTATCATTTTCATGGGCACCCCCGAATTTGCAGTAGATTCTCTTTCCGCCTTACTAGATAACGGTTATAATGTAGTTGCTGTTGTTACTACGCCCGACAAACCAGCAGGAAGAGGACGAACAATGCATGAAAGCGATGTGAAGAAATTTGCTAATACAAAAGGGATCCCCATTCTACAACCTGTCAAGTTGAGAAATCCTGATTTCCTAGAAGAATTGAAAAGCTTCCACGCTGACTTACAAGTTGTTGTAGCCTTTAGAATGCTACCGAAAATCGTTTGGAATATGCCGACCGAAGGCACCATTAATTTACATGCCTCTCTTCTCCCACAATACCGAGGCGCAGCTCCTATCAATCGGGCCGTAATGAATGGTGAAACAGAAAGTGGAGTCACTACTTTCAAACTTCAGCATGAGATAGATACCGGCCAAATTATTGACCAGGAAAAAGTAAGCATAGGAGAAAATGATACTGCTGGTGACTTGCACGACAAACTGATGACCACAGGCGCTTCGTTACTACTGAAAACAATACAAAAAATAAAAGAAGGCTCCGCCAATCTCATTAAACAATCAACACTTGAAGAAGCTCAACCTCTTAAACATGCGCCCAAGATATTCAAAGAAGATTGCCGCATAGACTGGAATAAATCCATAGACAAAATACACAATCATATTAGAGGTTTAAGTCCTTACCCCGGCGCCTGGACTACACTCAATGGAAAAACATTCAAAATATTTGAATCCCGGAAAGAAAAAACAGTAACCGATAAAGATATTGGAGAAGTAGAAACCGATCACAAATCCTACGTTAAAGTATCCTGCAAAGGAGGCTATCTCTCCTTAAAAAAGATACAGCCATCTGGTAAGAAAAGAATGGATATAGAAGCTTTCTTAAGAGGATTCAGAAATGATTTTAGTTTTGAATAATCCTGAAAATTCGTTAACTTTTTCCATTTTCCGTATTTCCTTTACCATCTGTGCTCGCTAGCGCGCTATATGCTCAAGTGCTTTTTGAATGGTTTTTCTTCGTTGTATTTTTTTCGTGCTTGTCCTCTCAAACTGATCAACAAAGTAAATGCTTTTAGGCCTTTCATAACAAGTAACTTTTATTGATATACGATTAAGTAATGTCTTATACTCCTCACTGCTATAGGGTTCTCCTTCAATGAATAAACAGAGTTGCTCTCCGAACTTTTTATCCGGAATTCCGGCCAAAAAGAAATTCTGTTCTAATAAGGGGGCTATTTTCGATTCTATTGTTTCAGGAGAAAGTTTAACACCTCCACTATTCACTACAAAATCGATTCTTCCTTTCCATCTAAAGGAAGTTTTGTCAACAAGTTCTACAATATCATTCGTCTGTACTTTTTGTTCTAAAAAGGGAACCCGAATACCTAAACAGCCTCTAAAATCCAGTTCAAAAACAACTCCAGGTAAGGCATCATAAATTATTGACTTACTATCTTTATTAACAGAACGAACTGCTATATGACTTAATGTTTCTGTCATCCCATAACCATGATAAACACAGGCTTTATATGTCTGTACTTTCTCTTCCAAAACAGGATCTACAGCGCTTCCACCCAACAATATTTTCTTTATCAACTTTGTATCCTCTACATCAACCAACTGTAAAGGAACCAAAGGCGCAAAGTCAATCACCTTATCTCTAGGAAGTCTTTCAATAGGATTACTGCAAGGTTCCATCAAATAAAGATTCAGGCCGCCCAACAAAGCACGCACCGTCATCATCTTCCCTGCAATATAATCAATAGACAAGCATAAAAGTACGGTATCGCCTTCCTTTAAATCAAAAAAATCAATAGTACATGCTGCACTTTGCAGCATGTTATTTTTCTCTATTTTAACTATTTTTGACTTCCCTGTGGAACCACTGGTCTGCACTTCTACATAAGAATTTTCATCCAACCAAGCTTCCATAAACCGACCTAAAGCACGTACATTCTTTTCCTTATGACTCCTGCAAAAGTCGAGTATTTCCGAATCTTCTAAGAGGAGACCATTGATTCTAAGTTTTTTATAATCTGAAAATTTCATCGAAGCATATTAAAATTCCATTTTTTATCTAAATGATAATGCAGCCCCTCTGCATCTACCGTATATGGCCCCGGAATATTATTGGTAAACAACTGTCCGGTTCCCAGTCCCTGTGCATATTCAGACCACCCCAAAGCAGCATATTGTGCAATGGCATTCAACCCGATATTACTTTCCAAAGCCGAAGTTATTACCCAACTTCCCCCCTGTTCTTCAATTAGTTTTTTCCATTCATCCGCTACTTTAAAACCACCAATTAATGCAGGTTTTAATACCAACAACTGAGGGTGAATGGTCTTAATCAATTGTACCCGCTCTTTGCTCGTATTTATTCCAATCAATTCTTCATCCAGGGCAATTTTTACAGGTGTTGTTTTTGTCAGAGCAGCCATCCCCCCCCAATTTCCGGCTTTAATTGGTTGCTCAATATAACTTATATCATATTTTGCTATCTGCTCCAACTTAACCTTAGCTTCTTCATATTCCCATGCGCCATTTGCATCAACTCTGATTTCTAATTTTTCTTCAGGAAATTGTTTCCTAATAAATTGTATCAACGCTAATTCAGTTTCAAAATCAATAGCACCAATTTTTAGTTTTATTGATTGATAACCTGCTGCCAGTTTTGTCTTTATCTGCTCCATCATATCCCCTTTTGCTCCCATCCAGACCAGACCATTGATAGGCACCGTAAAACCGGTTTCCTGAATACTTTGAGGAAATATCTCTTGCTGTCCGCCATGCCCCCAATCTTTCCAGACTGTTTCTACGCCAAATGCAATCGAAGGCCAATCTGTTAAAGTAGAAAATAGGTTTTCTTTTTCTTCCGGTAAGCGTCGGCAAACTTCAGTCAGTTTTTCTTCATATCCAGTCCGGTCATCATAAGATAATCCTTTAAAGAGGTTACATTCTCCATAAGCTGTTTTATTCTCATCCTTCAGGCGAATAAAATAAGTCTCCTTATCATGCAAAACTCCTCTGGAAGTACCTCCTGGGGTCTTAAAATGCAAAATATACTTTTGAAAATCACAAGTCATTGTTATTCCTTTAAATTCTTATGACACCGTCTTTATTTGTTGACTGGCTTCTACTGCAAAAATTCCCAATATTCCTTTAGAATCCGTGGGTTTGTCTTTGCATCGGTAAACACTTCTAAGATACTCCGTTTTCCTTCTTCACTAAAAAACTTTTTTAAAGCCTCATTTAGTGAAGCCTCATCATGTGCACTAAAATAATTCCAATGATAATGGGCTGCAATCTCTTTAGTTTCTGTTTTCATTGATGTCTCAAAATATTGTTCTAGTTCTTCCACCTTTCCCGGACCGGGAATTATTCTAAAGATATTGCCACCGGAATTATTTAAAACAACAATTCTAAGGTTTTCTATATTTTCTTCATTCCACAATGCATTTATATCATAATGAAAAGCTACATCTCCGGTAATTAATAAGAATTCTTTTTGAGGAGAAACTGAAGCCGCCCCCATGGCTGTACTCGTACAACCGTCAATTCCACTAGTTCCACGATTAGAATAAGTATAGGCAACATTTTGGTTATCAAAAAGTTGCACATACCTAATGGCAGAACTGTTTGAAATATGAAGATTTATTTGAGTGGAAATATTTTGATAGATAAGACTAAAAACCTTAAAATCGCTGTAACCACATTTTTGCACAAAAGACTGATGTAGGTTGATTTTCCGCTGTTTTATTTTCTGCCATTTTTCATTGTAATCGGAAGATATTTCATGAATGTGTTCTTTAAGTTGAGTTAAAAAACAAGCTGGTTCCATAGGAATTGCATTGGTCAACGATTGATAAGTATCCATCGTTGATTCAAAAGGATGTATATTCCAATGAATAATGGGTTTATATACTCTTAAAAGTTTTTTTATTCTTTTAGAAACAATAGCTCCACCCATACTAATTAAAAGATCAGGCTTTAATTCTTCTATTTCCTGTTCATTTAGATGAGTAATACAACGATCAATATTTTCAATGAAAGAAGCATGATGAATATTAGAAGTGGATTCTGTCAGTACAGTTACGTTCTTAAATTGAGCAATATCGCCTAATTCTTCTTGCAGTTTTTTATCTTTGGGATATTGCCCTACCAATATCATCACGCGTTTTTTCTCTAAGAAATCTTGAGACAGCTGATTTAAGTTTTTTGCACTCAAACAAGTTGCAGGTTGCTCTATTTTAAATACCTTAGGATTAACTTCTTCCACGTCTTCTGTTTCATACAAAGGCTCGCATAAAGGAACATTAAAATGCACCGGTCCCCTATCTAAACAAGTAGCCCAGCCGTATCCTTCGCATAAACAGCGATTATTATACCATTCATCCGTTTGAGAACAAACCTCCCCTTTCAAGTCATAGCTCTTTCTAATATAATTCTGATAAATATTGGTCTGATTGATTATTTGTCCGTCCCCCTGGTCGGTCCATTCTTTGGGGCGATCGGCAGTTAATACCAAAAGAGGTACTCTCTGATAATAAGCTTCTGAAATAGCCGGTGAAAAGTTTAAAGCTGCCGACCCGCTAGAACAAACAACAGCTACCGGCTCCGCTAATTCAATAACTTTTCCTAAGGCAAAGAAGGCGGCACTGCGTTCATCTCTGATACTTGTACAGTGAATATCGGGATGCCTATTAAAAGAAATCATTAAAGGGGCATCTCTCGACCCCGGACATAAAATAACTTCTTTTAAACCCAATGCTGATAAGACAGTTACAATTTGTTGAATGCCTTTTTTATTAGAAAGTATCATATTTTAATGTAAGACTTTAGTTGAATCAATACATCTTTTCATTGTATTCCCTTTTAATACAGTTTCCTCCCACTCCTCCCTTGGATCTGAATCAGCCGTTATTCCTCCACCCACATAAATGGCAATATTTTCTTTGCCTACCTGCATACATCTCAGATTAACAAATAGTCGTGCATTCCCTTCTTGCTCTATTTCTCCGATGATTCCGCAATAGTATTTCCGATCATATTTTTCATGGTTCTGAATACAATTCAATGCATTCGTCACCGGCAATCCGGCAATAGCAGGCGTTGGATGTAAAACCTTCACAACCTCTTCCAAATCAACATTTTTCGGCAAGTTGAAGTCATAATTAGTACGTAAATGTGCCACGCTATCTGTCTCAATGGAATAAGGTCCTTTTTTAGCCTCTACTCCCCCTCCAATTTTTTTTAATACTTTTTCAATATGCTGCCCTACCATGGCATGTTCTTCCTGTTCTTTCTTTCTCCAATGATACTCCTTTGTTGGATTTTTGGATTGCGTGCCAGCCAAAGCAATAGTCTGTAAAGAGGTACCTTCCTTCAGTAATAACAATTCCGGAGAGGCGCCCAACCACATACCCGAAAAGGGATGACAGGCCAAATAAACGAAGGCAGACGGATTATTTTGGTGAAGTTCCTGAAAGCAATGTATCGCATCAAAATCTTTCGATTTTTCTTCATAAAAAACCCTAGAAAGAATCGCCTTTTTCAAATCTCCTTTTTGGAGCTCATCTAAAAAAGAATGAATCTGTGTAAAATAATTCTTCTTGGAAGTTTGGGGAGACAAAGACCTCCAAAAATCAGAACGCACAGGCATCTTGTGAAGTTTTTCTAAAAAATTATCAGTTATCAATTCTTTCTGAAGAACTTTCAGAATAACTTCCTTATTCTCATTTGATTTCTGAAAAGGAGACATTTTGAACCCTATCCCCACTTCATCGGTCAATAAATCGGATGAAACAGCCAGTTTTAAATTATATTCCTCCGGAAAGCGATAGATACAAAAAGGAATATTTTTTGATAATAAAGTCCCCGCTATGGAAATAACAAGATTATTCAAATCCTAAAATTTAATACACAAAGTTAGGAAGTTTCCTTTACTTCTCAACACTCCATTCTCCAAAGAACATTCTCAAGAAATAAAAAAACCAGAGGTTATTAATGCTTCCGAAGTTTATATTTATCTTAAATAATCTCTCCGATAAAGGAAATAAAGGGATTATTATACGGCAGAAGTAGAATCGGATGCTACTTCTTTTTCTTTAGCTTCTTTATTTGAACCTATCCACCAAATAATAATCATAAATGCACAGAATAATATATAACCAATACCTGCCCAAAGATTGACAAATTCAGTTGCTTTCGCATTGGCTCCTGCAGTAAGATCAGTCAAAATCAAGAGAATACCGACGATACCAAAAAATATGCCAATAACAAACCTAAGATCAAGAACATCTTTATCTTTCATTATTATAATTTTACATGAAAATTAAATTAAATATAACTGCTACTATCAAAATAATAACTCCTAATGTTGCCGGTTTCTTGTACCATGGAAGGCCTTCATTGGAAGGTTTAGGTGTTAAACTGTAAACTAAACCTTTCAAATCTTCTTTTTTCTTTGGTTTAGTAAACAAACTCACCAACCAGGTTACAATTAAACAAGTACAAAAGGCAATAAGTGCTACCATTAAACTTTGCGCCATTGCAGAGCCAAAAGTATGAAGATTGGCAATCGCTCCTCCATTTCCTTCAGCCACAGTTAGGTTGTAGGTTAATGTGGCCGCAACAGTACCACTCACCAAACCATAGAAAGCGCCATGCCCGGTAGAGCGTTTCCAGAACATTCCTAAAGCAAACGTGGCGAATAAAGGCGCATTCACAAAACCAAAAACTAACTGCAGGAAGTCCATAATATTATTAAAACTTCTTGCCACGTATGCCGTTCCTATAGACGCCGCAATTCCAAATAATGTAGCATAACGACCAATTTTTAAATAATGTTTATCACTCTTGCCCGGTTTGATATAAGCTTCATAAATATCATAAGTCCAAACCGTATTGAAAGCCGTTACATTCCCTGCCATGCCCGACATAAAAGAAGCAAATAAGGCGGTGACGCCAATTCCTAAAAGTCCACTTGGATAATATTTATCCAAAAGAGAGGGTAATACCAAGTTATAATTCGCCGTACCATCAGGTCCTATTGGGATAGAATATCCGGATTGTGCAGCCACCAATGCGGCAGCAATTAATCCGGGAACAATAACGATAAAGGGTAAAAACATTTTAGGGATAGCTGCGATAAGCGGGGTACTCTGTGCAGATCTCATATTTCTGGTAATCATGGCTCGCTGTACTACCAGAAAGTCCGTACACCAATATCCGAAAGACAATACAAAACCTAATCCCATGGATATCTGCCACCAATTAACTCCCATTGGGTTATCACTAGCATCGCCCGTATATTTCCAGGCATGAACCATAGCATCCGGTAAACGCTCAACAATACCGGACCAACCGCCAACGTCATTCAATCCAATAAAAATCAAAGGTGCAATCCCTAGAACGATGAGGAAAAACTGTAACACTTCATTATAGACAGCGCTGGTCAAGCCACCCATATAGGTATAAATCAATACAATTCCTGATGCCAATAGCACAGAAACTTCAAAATCCCATCCCAATATAACTTTCAACAGCAGCGCTAAGGCATACAAAGAAATACCGGAAGAGAAAATGGTCATTAATGCAAAGGTAAAGGCATTAAAACCTCGTGTTTTCTCATCAAAACGCTTGGCTAGATATTCCGGAACCGAACGAACCTTACTCCCATAATAGAAAGGCATCATAAAGATACCCAAAAAGACCATCGCCGGAATAGCTCCAATCCAATAAAAATGCGTCGTCATCAGACCATATTTAGCTCCAGACGCCGCCATTCCTAATACCTCCTGCGCCCCTAGGTTGGCGCATATAAAAGCCAGGCTTGTAATCCATAATGGAATATTGCGACCACTCATGAGGAAATCGCTACTGGATTTCATTTTTCGTTTAAGCAACAATCCAATTCCTAAAACAAAGAGGAAATAGATTCCAAGAATCAAATAATCTATACCACTTAAATGCATATGTGAATAAAAATAAGGTTATACAATTACTTCAATTAAAAGAGTTCGTAAAATTAGATTTTTTTTCCCCAAGTGCGAAATATTCCCTCATTAAATTCATAAAATTATTCTTTCAATAAGTCTTTGATTTGCATAAAAACCTCAGAAACATTTTGTCAATGATAGAATTAGAAAATATCCTGCTCTTACTTTCAACTCTAATACTATACAATTGATTACTCATTCTGCTAGATTGAAACTAATATTATCGTATATTTGTTTCGCTACAGGTCGTGCTATCGCTATGATAAATCTTTATGATAGAGGAAAGTCCGGACAGCAAAGAGTAATGCACCACCTAACGGGTGGGTTTTAAGTTCTTAAAACAGCCAGCGCCACAGAAAATAACAGCTTCGCTCGGGGGGGCAAAGCAATGGTGAAAACGTAGAGTAAAAGCCTACGGCAATATTCGGTAACGATTATT
>DATGTY010000094.1:0-5063 GCA_035301605.1 Chitinophagaceae bacterium
AGTCAGAGAAAAAAATGAACAGGGAAATCCCAAAGCCGACATTACTTTACAATTCCCCATAAATACCGCAAAAGACCTTCTTCATTGGTGCATGAAAACCGGATTAAGTATCTCAGAAGTAGTCATGGAGAATGAAAATTGCTGGCGAGATGAATCTGAAACCGAAAAAGGCGTCATGCATATTTTCAAAACCATGCGGGATTGTATGTACAAAGGATGCCATACAGCAGAAGGAGAATTGCCGGGTGGGCTACATGTTAGTCGGAGAGCAGCTGCATTAAATAAAAAATTATTGAAAGGCAGAACTTATAATGAATACAAGAGTTGGCTGAAAGCCATCTCTGCCGGTGGTAAAAGTTTTGACTATATTACTGACTGGATTAGCTGTTTTGCACTGGCAGTAAATGAAGAAAACGCATCCTTTGGTCGAGTTGTTACTTCACCAACTAATGGAGCAGCCGGCGTCATTCCCGCAGTATTGCAATACTATTTAACTTTTGTTCATGGATATGATAAAGAGAAAATAATTTCTTTTTTATTAACGGCTTCCGAAATCGGCTGCCTTTTCAAAAAAGGAGCTACTATCTCGGCAGCCATGGGAGGATGTCAAGCCGAAATTGGTGTATCCTCCGCCATGGCAGCAGCAGGTCTTACTGAAGTACTCGGAGGTTCTCAAAAACAAGCAATGATGGCAGCTGAAATAGCCATGGAGCATCATTTAGGAATGACTTGCGACCCCATTGGCGGACTCGTACAGATCCCCTGTATTGAAAGGAATACTATGGGTGCAGTAAAAGCAATTACTGCCTCACAGCTGGCACTAAAAAGTAATCCGGATTTAGCAAGAGTATCTTTAGATAATGTAATCAACACCATGTGGGATACCGCTCTAGACATGAATACCAAATACAAAGAAACGTCAGACGGGGGATTAGCAGTTCATATCCCTGTGAATCTAAGTGAATGCTGATTTTATATTTCAATAAACAACGGTACTATAACACCATTAAACAAGTCCTCTTTCTTGTTGTGGGGATGAGCATCTCTATATTTTGTTCTGCTCAGAAAATTGGTGGGAATGCACCTTCTGTACACTGGATGCAACTGAATAACGACAGCCTGCGTATCATCTTTCCTCAAGGAAATAAAAAACAGGCACAAACCGTTTTTAACACCTCAACTTACATGCTCAAAAAAGAGCGCAGTTCCATAGGCCAGCATACTCAAAAATTTAATATTATCTTACAGCCTCATACAGTCATATCTAACGGATTCGTTACGCTGGGGCCATTCAGGGCGGTATTTTTAACCACACCTTCCCAGGATAATTTTGGTTTAGGGACTACCAACTGGCTCAATCAATTGGGTATTCATGAAACCTGGCATGCATTACAATATATGAATTTCAAGACCGGGCTGGCCAATACTTTCCATACATTATTTGGGGAAAGCGGGCAGGCACTCATAGATAATCATCTTATTCCGGACTGGTATTGGGAAGGTGAAGCGGTCTTTATGGAAACACAACTTACCAAACAAGGGCGTGGAAGATCACCCTCATTCTTAGATCCTTACAAAGCGCTTTGGTTATCCAATACGGATTATAATTATGCCAAAATAAGAAATGGCTCACTCAAAGATCTCGTGCCCAATAAGTATGTTTCAGGATACATGACGGTAGCCTACGGAAGAAATAAATATGGAAACAATTTTTGGCACTCCATCATGCAGAAGGCACTACTCAATAAAAAATTTATAAACCCATTTAACCAAAAACACCCGGATAAACCTTTTCAGCTGTTTCAATATGGATTTTATCCTCTAGACGCTGCTCTAAATTATCATACCGGCAAAAAAATAAAAGCATTTTATTATGCTTCAATCAAACATTTCAAAGACATTTGGGAGCAAAAAAATGAAAATAAAAAATTCACTAAAGTAGATACACTCAAAGCTGCTTCCAAAAATACCGTTCTCAATTATGCCCATCCTATATCTAGTGGAAAAGGAAAAACTTTAGCTCTAAAATATGGCTATGCCCAATTGCCCCAAATTATTGAAATAGACACCTCCGGAAAAGAGAAAAAGGTTGTTCCTATTGGAAATTCTACACAACAATACTATTCCTATGGTGGTGACAAGGTTATTTGGACTGAATATCGACCCGATCTCCGATGGGGCTGGAAAGATTATTCTATTCTTAAAGTATATGATTTAAAAACAAAACAATCTCAAACTTTAACCCGTCACGGCAAATATTTTTCTCCGGCTCTTTCTCCTAATGGTAAGAAAATTGCAGCCGTAAGCGTTACGCAAAATAGCGCTCAAATTGACCTTTTAAAAACAGATCATGGAGAAACAATTAAGTCTCTGCCCAATCCTAACAATTATTTTTATACTTATCCTAAATTTAGCTTAAACGGGAAATACATCATTAGTGGCGTCCGAGATACCCTCAGTAATATGGCTCTGGTCAAAATAAATATACAAACCGGGGAAGAAACTTTCTTAACGCCTTTTGCACCAAAACCTATTGGAACAGTCAGCATAATGAAAGACTTCATCTATTTCCCGGCAGGTTTTAAACACAACGTTCAGATTTATGCCCTCCGAAAAAACGACAACAAAATATTCAAGGTCACCAAGCGACCTATTGGAGATTATAGCGTAACCATAGATTCGATGAGGGACAAAATTCTATTTACTGAATATTCCGTTCACGGACTTCAGTTACTCTCCACCGCAAAAGATTCTTCTTCCTGGACTCCCATTTCCAAAGATTCTATCGCTAAGGTTTACAATCCTTATGTTCCAAAAGCATTGTCCTATTATGATAATAAGTCTATCCTAAGAAAAATTTCTCCTCAAAAAGTTCCTGTTCAAAAATACCATCCCTTCAAGCATCTTTTTCGTATTCGGAGTTGGTATTTTGAATCTGTCTATCCCGAGACCAGTCTCTTGCTAAGTTCCCGAGATTTAATGGGAAAAATGCAGGCTTCAGCGGGTGTCGGATATAATTTTAATGAAAATACCCCTTTCCTTAAAGCTAACTTGCTTTATGGCGGTATCTTCCCTTTCTTACACTTAGGTTTCAAAAAAACATTTCAGCGGCATGGGCTTTTATCAGACAGTACGACCATACACTGGAACGAAACAAACTGGTCGGCAGGATTCCGGGTTCCGCTTAACTTATCAGGTGGTTTATATCACCGTTACTTATCTTTATCGGGCACTTTTCATCAGGGAATTCTCAATTATAAAGACTACCCCCAAAGCAAAAAAGACAGTAAAACAATCAACTATTATTCATTAGGTCTGTCTTTTAATAACCTCAGGAACCAAACCATTCAAGATATTAATCCAAAATTTGGATTCGCTCTTTCCCTGGAATACGACCATACTTTGTGGATCTCCACGCTTACCGATAAATTCAATGCACACTTAAATATTTTTTTACCGGGACTGTTCTCCAGTCATAGCCTCTACTTCACATCAGGCTATTCCTTTCAAAAGAACAATGACTTTTACAAATTTAATGACGATTTCAATTATGCTACAGGATATAAAAGCATCCCTTACAATAACATCTACAATCTGGGGATACACTATCAACTTCCGCTCTGCTATCCCGATATTGGACTACCTTGGGTCTATTTATCCCGCATAAGGCTCCATCTCTTTTATGAGTATAGTCGTGCCACATTGCCTTCTTTTCTCCCTCGAGATAAAGCAACTTTCAGGTCTATTGGTGGTGCATTATATCTGGACACCCATATATTCAAAAAATCAATTCCCATCGGACTTCAATATGCCTATTTACTTGATAGAGATCCTAATACAGGAAAACATTTTAATCTTTCTCTAAATTTCCCAATGGATTTATTCTTTCAATAACGGAATGGAAATACAAACCTTCCTTCGACTACTTCCCCCATTCTGAAGGACTCTTTCGCCATTCGGACAGAGAGACCATCTGTTCTTCAGAAACCAAGCCACGATCTTTAGCTTCTTCTATCATCTCCGGATAATTACTTAGAGAATAAAAAGGAATCCCTGCTTTTTCAAAAGCTTCTTCTGCAACAGAGAATCCATAAGTAAAAACAGAAACCAACCCAACAACTTCGGCACCTATTTCCTGTACAGCTTTACAAGCTTCTAAACTACTGCCTCCGGTGGATACCAAATCTTCCACTACCACTACCTTATCTTCTTTCTTAATCACTCCTTCAATGCGATTTCCTAATCCATGCCCTTTCGCCTTAGAGCGAATATATGAAAACGGCAGTTTAATCTGATCCGCCACCAAAGCGCCATGTGCAATCCCGCCTGTAGCTACACCGGCCAAAACTTCCGCTTCCGGAAAAGTCTCAAAGATAAGATTGCTCATCTCCGATTTTATTACATCTCTGGTAAAAGGGAAAGATAGAATACGTCGATTATCACAATACACCGGGGACTTCCAGCCGGAAGACCATGTAAATGGATTTTGGATGTTCAATTGTATAGCATTAATTTGCAATAATTTCTCAGCTATTTGTCGTGCTCTATTTTTCATACGGCAAACCTACATGAAATTGATGAAACCTCAACCGTTAATTATGCAAAAACTATATATCCATAACAAGCCAGTTATTCTCTATTCGGAAGACGATAACATCAAAAAAGAGGAGTTAAATTTCCTAAATATAACGCAACCTGCCCCTAGGGAAATTCCTTCTATTCTAAAAGATTTGGACAAAGAAAGTACTAACGGGATTCGAATAAAAACCAATCAATCTAACGCTTTTTTGGAAGCCTTATTCAGTTATTTTCAACATTGGAAAGCTGCAGGTGGTCTTATTACAAACCCCAAAGGAGAAATCCTTCTTCTCTTCAGAAGGGGAAAATGGGATCTGCCAAAAGGAAAAATGGAAGCAGGAGAAAAACCCGAAGAAACCGCAATAAGAGAAGTAACGGAAGAAACCGGATTAAAAAACATCTCTATCGTAAAGAAATTAACCGATACCTGGCACAGCTACCCCATTTCTGTATATGGAGCGCAGGAAAACAATGATCAAAAGGAC
>DATGTY010000095.1:0-2715 GCA_035301605.1 Chitinophagaceae bacterium
AATGCCTTAACCGATTCAATGCAGCGTGTAGATATGATGATGATAGATGATATTGGCGCGACTTCTGTTCGTTTTGCCCATTATCAACAAGCGGATATCATTTATTCCCTGTGTGATAGTTTAGGTATTCTGGCGTGGGCAGAAATTCCTTTTGTAAATGCTTCCTCAGGGAAGGAAGGACCCAATGCAAAACAGCAACTAACGGAGCTAATTAAACAGAATTACAATCATCCTTCTATTTTTACCTGGGGTTTGCATAATGAAGTTTATACCAAGTACCCAAGCGGATATCCAGCTCGTTTGACTCATGAATTAAATGATTTGGCAAAGGTATTAGATCCTTATAGACCTACAGTGAGTACGAGTGGATATGGTACAATGGATAGAAATATGAATCGTAAAGCAGATATTCAGGCGATGAATCGTTATTTTGGTTGGTATTACGGAGATTTACAAGATTTAGATACCTGGATTGATGGATTGAAAGAAAATTATCCTGAATATAATGTTGTTTTGTCTGAATATGGAGCAGGTGCAAATATTCATCAGCATACGGAAGATGTTAGGAAGCCGAAAAATGTCATTTCCGGACAATTTTTCCCTGAAGAATATCAAACCCAATACCATGTGTATTATTGGTCGGTTATTGAGGCGCATCCTTATCTTTTATCTTCTTATGTATGGAATATGTTTGATTTTTGTGTCCCTGGTGGCTGGAATCGTGGTGGGGTAATGGATCGAAATTTGAAAGGACTAATCACTTTCGATCGCCAAACCAAAAAAGATGCTTTCTTTTGGTATAAAGCAAATTGGAGTGAACATCCGGTATTGCATATTGCTGGACGAAGATTTAAAAATAGAACTAAGCGAGAGAACAGGATAGAGGTTTTCTCTAACTTGGAAAATCTTGAACTTTCTTTAAATGGAAAAGATCAGGGAGCGTTTTCTAAAGGAGCTAATGAGTGTGATCTTATTTGGAATCTGAAATTGAAGAAAGGGGAAAATAGATTGAAAGCAACCGGAACTAAAAACGGTAAAACATACACAGATACGATTGTGCTTTATTATAAGAAATAGCTAGTTTGAGTCTGGCATTTCGCCTCTTTACCATGCCTTAGACTGGAATACCATATGCTGCGGCATAATCCGATAGTTTTGAATCGGATGTAATCAGGGCTTTGCAGTTTTGGGCATATTCTAAGAGTAAGAAGTCGGCAATTCCTATATGTATTTTAATGCTTAAAGAAGTAGTATTACGCTCTAAAATAATAAAAATAGCTTTATTCAAAAATAGTTTTACCGCTCTGATATTCTTTTTCTTGAATTCTCTTTTACCAAACAAATTAGTCTTATCTTGTTCCTTTGAAGAGAAAGAAATGCATGTTCTTAAAATATTGTTACAGCAAGAAGAAATCATATATTTTATAATAATAGTATGGATAAAGTCAAACTTTTTATTTTTTTAGGAATAAGTTTTTGTGTACTTTTTTTAATGACCGCTTGTTCTGTAAAACAGAAAAAAGATACTCTCTTAAAACTTTGGTACGAGCAACCCGCGCAAAAATGGACAGAAGCGCTACCGGTAGGAAATGGACGCATCGGAGCCATGGTTTTTGGTGGAGTTGATACTGCTCAGTTTCAACTTAATGATGCTACCTTATGGTCCGGATATCCTAAAGACGGCAATAATTCGCATGCAAAAGAAGTTTTACCTAAAGTACGGAAAGCTTTATTTGACGGAGACTATGCCAAGGCGCAGGAATTATGCAAACAAATGATGGGCCCCTATGTGGCTACTTATCTTACCTTGGGTAGTCTGTATTTATATTTTAACCATTCCGAAGATTCTGTTGCGGGATATACACGTAGTCTAAATTTAGAAAATGCCTTGGCTGGGGTTTCTTTCAAAAAAGGAAACATACACTATTCTCGACAGGTGTTTTCGAGTTACCCGGATCAGTTGCTGGCTATTCATCTCGAAGCCGATCAGGAACACGCTATTTCTTTTTCCACAGGTTTAAACAATCCCATGCCACATCATATTGAGGTAGAAGGTGAAAATGCGGTGATGATGCGTGGGTTTGCTCCTAGTTATGTGGCGCATCGTTCTTATGATGAACGACAAATAGCGTATGATAGTTCTAAGGCAATGCCTTTTGCCGTCATGCTGAAAGCGGAGGTAGATGGAGGCAAGGTAATAGCAGATACTACAGGATTAATTGTGAAAGATGCTTCTGAAGTTACTCTATATCTTTCTACAGGTACAGGGTTTGTTGGATACAATAAAATGCCATCACAGGATGGCTATGATATTTCTAGAGCCAAAAGAAACTTGTGGGATGTTGAAGTAAAACCGTATAATTATTTTCTGCAACGCCATAAGGAGGATTATCAATCCCTCTTTAATCGGGTTCATTTAAATCTTGGGCTAGATAGTCTGGCTTCTTTGCCTACGGACATTCGATTGAAAAAATATACACAAAAAGGAGGATATTCTGATCCTCAATTGACAACCTTATTATTTCAATATGGCAGATATCTCATGATTGCTGGCTCTCGTCCGGCTCTTAAGACTGATAAAATCTATGGTCGTCCCATGAACCTACAAGGGATTTGGAACCGCAGTATGAAACCGCCCTGGGGATCCAATTATACCATGAATATCAATACGGAAATGAATTATTGGCCTGCTGAAAAGAATAATTTGTCAGAATG
>DATGTY010000096.1:0-4139 GCA_035301605.1 Chitinophagaceae bacterium
TGCAGCTCCAAGCCCTGTTATGACTACTCGTCTGAATTCCATCAATATAAATTTGTCCTAAATTCTGATTATTTTGCGTTTTCTTCTAAGTATGATACAGCCTGACCTACTGTAGTAATGGTCTCTGCCTGCTCATCAGGAATGGAAATGTTAAACTCTTTCTCAAATTCCATGATAAGTTCTACGGTATCTAAAGAGTCAGCTCCCAAATCATTTGTGAAGCTTGCTTCCTGAGTGACTTCAGATTCGTCCACTCCTAATTTGTCGATAATAATCTTTTTTACTCTTGATGCAATGTCTGACATAACAGTAGTTTTTTAATTTTAGTTGGGTGCAAAAGTATGTTTTTTATTGAAACAATAGTAATTTTAGTAAAAATGTTATAAAAATTCTACCTCAATTACAGCATGAAGATAGTAATTTTACGGGAGAAATTAAAAACAAATATCTACTGTTTTTTTACGTTTCTTTTGATAAAAATTATTGTTTTTTATTTTTTTACAAAAAAGCACTATTGTTTGATAGTGAGTTGTCTGTATGTAAGTTTTGGTGTTTTAGAAAGGCAAATACCATGGATTATGATATTTGCCTTTTTGTTTATTATTAAAACTTACTTAAGCCGAGTTCCTTCCTGCATTAATGATTCCAAAGGAACATCTGACAATGAGTTTCTCATAGATATCAAAGAATTCAGTATCTGAAATATTGCCTTCTCTTACCTGATTCAATGCATATTGTTGAATGGTGGTAAGAGGCAATATCGCTCTTTCTCGCATTTCGATGGACTTTTTATCAATAGGATAATCTCCCATTAGTTCATGATCTGTGAGCTTAGCAAGATATTTTTTTGTTTTTTCAAACTCGGTGTGCAGCCCCTTCCAGAATTCACCGTAAGTAGGGTGATCCGAAAGGTATGCCGTGAGAGGGAAGAAGCTTTTCTGCATAGACATTTCACAATTATCTAATAATGCTTTCAGAAAGAGTGAGTTTCGATATAATGCTTTGGTCTCTTTCCATTTGCCCTCTTTGTCCAGCTTCTCTAAGGCGCTTCCTACTCCGTAAAATCCGGGAACTACTTGTTTTAGCTGGCTCCAGGAACCTACGAAAGGCACCGCTCTTAAGGAATCTAAACTCAATTCTGTTTTAGAACGTTTGGATGGGCGACTTCCAATATTGGTTTTGCCGTAGTATTTTAAAGGACTTGCATAATTAAGATATTGCAGATAAAGCGGATCATTTTTTATGACTTGATAGGCGTTATAACTCTCATCTGCTAAGTGTTGGAATAGTTGCTCTTCTTCTTTACTTAGTATTCTTTTTGAATTAGGAAATAAATCTGTACTCATTCCGGCATGAATTAGCTGCTCTAGATTAAATTGAGCGGAATCCACTGTGCCGAAATTAGAACTCACGGTCTGTCCCTGAATGGTGAGCTGAATCTCTCTTGAAGAAATATTATCTCCCATGGAAGCAAAGAAACGATGTGTTTTTCCTCCACCACGAGCGGGAGGTCCACCTCGTCCGTCAAAGAACACCACATCAATGTCATATTTTCTGGAGATGGCTGTTAGTTGCTCTTTGGCTTGATAGATCCCCCAGTTGGCCATGAGGTATCCTCCATCTTTGGTGCCATCAGAGAATCCCAGCATGATAGTTTGAACATTATCACGACGTTTCAGATGTTCGCGATAGGTTTTGTTTTTGTAGAGTTTCCCCATCACGCTAGCCGCCTGTTGCAGATCTTCTACCGATTCAAATAACGGAATAATGTCCATGTTCATTTCTTCTTTCTTCCAGCCACTCATGAGAAAGAAAGCATATACTTCCATTAAATCCAGTTGCTCGGTTGCGTGGCTGATGATGTATCTGTTACAGCCTTCTTCCCCATTCAATTCCTGAATTTTCTTTGCCGTTCGTACCGTATGTAAAGTATCGTTATATAGTTCGTCTTCAATCAAGTCCGGATCTACCAAGGCATCTACATTGGACAGTGCATCTATTTTCTCTTCATCACTCAGGTTTTTATAATTAGAGGGTAATGCATCGGTGCTCTCGGCCAAATAGTTAATCATTGGCTTGTGTACAGAACTGTCTTGACGGATATCCAGAGATGCAAAAAACAATCCGAATAATTTCACCTTACCAATAAGCTCATCTACAAGTTCTACAAATAAATCATTGTGTTTCTTATGCAGGGTTGTTTTTATCTCTTCCAAACTATTCAGAATGGTTTCCTTAGAGATATGCAATTCTTCTTCCGGTGCAAAAATATTGTTATGAATCTTTTTTTCGAGTTCGGCAACGAGGTCTTTTACCCCTTTGAACGTCAGTCTTCTACTCAGATTCCTTACATCTTTATAATAGCATCTTAATACTGCTGTTCGCAGTTCTTTAGCTACTCTCAGCGTGGTGCCTGCATTTACAAATGGGTTGCCATCTCTGTCTCCTCCCGGCCAGAATCCCATTCTGATGAGAGAATGAATGTCTTCTGTAGAAGAAAAGTATTGTGTCAATTCATTCGCTATTCTGCCAGCAGAAGTATAAAAGACGTTTTCTAAATACCATATCAGGCTGACTGCCTCATCATAAGGGGTCGGTTTTTTCTTTTTCAAGAAGGGCGTTTTTCCCAGTTGTCTTAAATAGGTATTAATCCGTGCCGGATTGTCTTTTTGCAGTTCTTTAGAAAGGTCATGAATGATTCCTAACACTTCTCCCGGATAGAATTGGGTAGGATGAGCTGTTAGGGTCAGCCTTACAGAAAAGTTTTTCAATTTTTTCTTGAGCTCCTCCTGTTTATCTTCGTTTGTTACCTCAGAAAGTAAATGTTTTATCGTTCCTGAGCCTTGCATATCATGTATTTTCGAGAAAGAGGCATCTTCCAAAGCATCAAAAAGAACCACTTGTCTTTCTGCATACTGAACAAAGCGAAAAAGAGTATCTATATAATCCTTTTCTGTTTTACATTCCGTATATTGTTTTAAAAAGCTATCAACAATTTCCATCGGGCTTTTACCTTGCTTATAGCCTTCTTCACAATGTAATAAAAACAAGGACAATAAGGTTCCTGTTTTTTCAATTTTGTGGAAAGGAAGCGATGTAAAAAGACTATTGTACAGCTGAAATCGAATTCCTATTAAATTATCAAACGATCTTAACTGACTTTTAGAAGAAATTTCCATAAAGTATATATTTTTTGAAATTTTTCAATCTGAACAAAGATATAAAAATTGTAGCATCTTTTGTCTTAATGCTATTCAAAAATAGGAATAGTATTTTATCAAATTTTATGAAACTCCTGCTTGTCCTTTGCGCAAAACTTTTATCTTTGCCGCTCCAAAAAACAACTTATGGAATATAAAGAAATTGTTTCGGTTACCGGCTTTCCCGGCTTATTTCAACTTGTTACCACCAAGGGGAATGGGATTATTATTCGAACCTTAAACGGTGATAATACAAGATTTGTGTCTGCACGTTCACATAATTTCACACCCTTAGAAAGTATTGAGGTCTTTACGACATATGAAAATGTGCCGCTTTCAGAGGTTTTTATTGCTATGCAAAAAAATGAATCTGAAACACCGTTGGCAGATCCCAAGTCGAAAGAGGAAGTGAAAACTTATTTTGAGAAAGTTTTCCCTGACTTGGATGAAGATCGTGTATATATGAGTGATCTAAAAAAAATGTTGAAATGGTATCCTGTGCTTAAAGAATATGATTTGTTGCCGGAAGAAGAAGTGGAAGAAGAAGAAAAATAGAGCAGCGTTTCTCAAAAAACGTTGCTCTATTTTTATGATTAAAAATTAATCTTTATCTTGGTCTATTAGAATTTCTCCGGTCATTTCTTCCGGAGTTTCTATTCCCATAGAATAAAGAATAGTGGGCGCGATATCGCCCAGTTTTCCATATTTTACTTTTCCTTTATAATCATCACTAATGACGAAAAAGGGTACCGGATTTAAAGAATGAGCCGTATTGGGTGAGCCATCTTTATTTACTTCAAAATCTGAATTTCCATGATCGGCCGTCAGGAATATCCTGTATCCATTGTCCAATGCTGCGGTTACTACAGCTTCCGTACAGTGATCTACTGTTTCTACTGCTTTGGTCACTGCATCCCATACACCGGTATGACCAACCAT
>DATGTY010000097.1:0-5540 GCA_035301605.1 Chitinophagaceae bacterium
ACATGATTTTGTCGACAAATAGTAAGGCTTTATTGACTGCTGGTGCAGATATGTTAAAGATTGGTGTAGTTTGTTGGAAGAGATGTGTCATTTAGATTTGGAGAGGAGCAGTTCTTGCTAGATGATGTGTAGTTTTTATGAAAGATGTGTAAGAATGGATGAGACAAGTGAAGTTTGTCGCTTAATAGGTGCGTTCACTGCAAAAGACGCGTAGTTCGTAAAGAGATAGGTGACATTCAAAGTAATAGATGTTCGTCTGAATGTCGATGAAGTGCAGCTGTAGCCAGTAATGGTGCAGGTATTTATTGTTAATGTTCGTTTGTAAGTTACGTATCTGTACCTACTTTTAAAGATATATATACTATAAGGAAACAAAAGGAATAGGCTGAAGAACGGCCTATTTCTTTTGTTTTGAGTGTGAAGGAAGTGAATGGAACTGTCTTGAAGAAATGAGAAGAACGGAAGTTCTTAGATTGAGCTATAATAAGACAAAATAAGTGAGAATTATGGATAGGTTGAGCTGATGTTTGCGGTTAATAGAGCCAGCCAATGCGGAAGAATGAGCCACCATTTGCGAAAGGGAGAGCCAGCCAGCTAAATAGGGAGACCTATTATATGACATATTTATTAATAATCGCTGCCTTCTTTGTTGACAAGAGTTCCCAAAATCGAATCATTCCTTTTGAATTTTAAATTAGTTATAAATACCTTATTCTGAGGGATTGTGCATGATTTTGTCGACAAATAGTAAGGCTTTATTGACTGCTGGTGCAGATATGTTAAAGATTGGTGTAGTTTGTTGGAAGAGATGTGTCATTTAGATTTGGAGATGAGCAGTTCTTTCTGAGTGAGGTGTAGTTATTTGTCTAAGATGTGAAAATTTATACGAAACAAGTGAGATTGATTGCTGAATAGGTGCGTTCACTGCAAAAGACGTGTAGTTCATAAAGAGACAAGTGACATTTAATGTAATAGATGTGCGTCTGAATGTCAATGAAGTTCAGCTTTATCCAGTCAATGCGCAGATTATCTTCTGTTATGTTCGTTTGAAAATGATACATGTGTAGCTGTTTTTAAAGATGAGACTCTTGCATGCCATAAGGAAACAAAGGAATAGGCCTAAGAACGGCCTATTCCTTTGTTTTGGTTGTGATGGAAGTGAATGGAATTGTCTTAATAAAAAAAGAATAAAAGAACGGAAGTTCTTGAAGTGTTTTTTAACTTATTCGAAAAACGTTATATTCTTAGAGGTTAAATGTGACGTTATCTTTCCCCAACTTTCGATAGATATAATGAAAATTCAATGATCACCGTCAAGAAAACGCTAAAGTTTTTTCTGGAAAGAAAATTTTTCTAGCCACTTGTCCGTCGTTTCCTTCTCTAATGGACAAAACGAGCATTTCTTTTTCGCAAGATCTATGATCTTCGTACCTTCTTAAAGAGAATTCCCTCTATTTTTAGCAATCCCTCTTAAGCTAATCCCACTCCTCGTAAAGATCTAAGATCTTCCGATAACGAATCATTAAAAACCTCCTGTATAATTTCTAGTTATACTCGCGAGTATGCGCTTTAATTATACAGGAGGCTTGGAGTAAGTGATAAAAAGCTTGTCATTTACTGGTACATTCTTTGTCATTCGGTGGTAAGAAAATGTCAGAGGTGGTACATTTAGCTGGCAGTAATCATGTTGTAAGATACAAATGTGTTTAATAAGCTAACCTATTTTCACGTCGAGATTTCTTAACATAGAAAATGTATCGGTATAAGAGATGCTGAATTTTTCACAGACATTTGGTATCTTGATTCTTTTTTTATTATTTGCATCATATTTTTCATGAGTTACAATAGTGTGGTTATATGCTTTGGCATACGCTAATACCCAACTATCAGCAGACCTAGCGAATTCATCTTTAGCAGCTTCTTTAAAGTGAGTACTTTTTTGAGACCAATCTATAATTTGCGAATATCTTTTAAAAACTTCTTTATTTGAACATGACATAAACCAATCTTGAAATTTATTTGTAGCCCAATTTTCAAGAAGGTCATTATCATCGCCATTCTTTAATTCTTCCATAATTTTATCTATACTCATAAGTTTGTCATCTTTGGCATTATGTATAAGTTTTTCCCAAAAAGAGGGAGCTATATCAAATGCATAATAACTTTGATGTGCTTGTATGAAAATGTTTGCGTCTAAAAGATACTTAGAATCTTCACTCATTAATATCCCCCTTTATCCTCTCTATGTTTAACAAACTTACTGAAAGTAGAACCTTTAATTCCTGTGAGTTTGTATGCATCTCTGTAAAGAGTTTTTCCTTCTTTCACCTGACTAATAATAGCGTCTGCAAACTTAGGGCCTATCCTCCAATTTGCAGAGTTATGAAAATTGCCTCCACCACTGTTTTTCTTTTTAAGTTTTTCTTCTCTTTCTCGTTGCTCATAAAACTCTTGATATTTATCGAAATTAATATAGTCTAAGTCTAAGGCTCTTCTAATTATTACCAGTTCACTAACTTTGAAATATTTTGCTAATTGTTGATATCCATTATTAGAATGGTCTATTTGATTCCATTGAGTTTTAAAATCATATTCTGGCACTAAAAATTCTGCAGCAGCTTGATTACAAAGTTTTTCGATTTTATCATTAGAAGGCTGGAGTAAGTTTAAATCAAAAGCTGCACTTTTTCCCATCCAAACATGGGCTAATTCATGAGCTAGTGTAAATAATTGAGCTGCTTTACCATCAGCTCCATTTATAAAGATAAGTGGAGCGTACTCATCAACCAGAACAAATCCTCTAAACTCGTTTACGTTTAACTTTCTATGAGTATTGTTTCCAACTATGCCATTAATCATAACTAGAATTCCTATTTTTTGAATTCTATGCAATAAATCATTTAATGCTTCCTGCCATGTGCCTCGTTTAGAAGCCCAATTACTTTTTAATCCTAATACTTCTCTCATCAGGTTTGCTATAATTTTAGAATCTTTAGTTTGTTTTGTAGAACCTACAAAGCTTAAACGTTCTTGTCCAACTTCTAATAAGTAATTCCTCATCCAATCTTGTCGTCTTTCCATAGTGTGAACAGTTTCAATCAAATCAGGACTCGGATTAAATTTCTGAGTGTTATTTATGGTCCTATAATGAGGGATAGGAAATTTTTCCTCTGGTGGATCGGACAGAAAGAAATAACCTAAAGGCGTGTGGGTAGCTTTAGAAAAAGATTCCAACTGCTTAAAGGTTGGATGTTTTTTTCTATCTAGCCAATCGGAAAGTTTAGGAAACTTAGCTTCGATTTCTGTGAAATTACCTTCCCGATTAATAGCCCATCTTAAAATTTCTGGATTTACTTTTACTCGATCCATTCTAATCCCTCCAATCTTATATCTATAATATGTCAATAATAGCTGTTTTACAAATGAATTAGTTTTAATGAATAGTGTTTTATTATTGATTATAGCAGGTGAATTGTAACATCTATACAAAGAATAAATCCAGCCAGTGAGGAAGAATGAGCTACTTTCTGCAGTTGAGAGAGCTGGAAAACAAAATAAAAATTTTTACGACATCCCCATTAATAATTGGTATTTCTCCTTTACTTGGGGAGGTTTTCAGTTATTGTTTTTAAATTTTATTTTATTGTAAGTCTCAGTTTCAGAAAAAGGTGACGTAATTTTTTTGAAGTGAGGTGAGAATTGCCTGGCTATAGTTGCAGATATATTTATTCTTGGTGTAGTTTTCTGGATGAGAACTGATATTTAGATTCACATATGAGCAGTTCTTTTTGGTTCAGGTGTAGCTTTTTTCATAGACGTGTAAGTATAGATGAGACATGTGGAATTTATTGCTGAATAGGTGTTTTTTGGATTTTGCGTATGTTAGCTCCGCTGAGGTGCAGCTGCCCCTGTTGTTCTGCGGGTTATCTTCGTTGGTATTCGTTTGCAAGCTATGTATGTGTAGCTGTTTTTAAAGAAGTCTTTTTTGACAGTCAATAAGGAAACAAAGGAATAGGCTGAAGGACGGCCTATTCCTTTGTTTTAAGTGTGAAGGAAGTGAATGGGACTGTCTGAATGAAACGATAAAAAATCAGTCTTTGTATGATTCTAAAATTTAAAAAGGATTTTGAAACATGTGACTGGAAAGGATGGTTGTTCTTAACTGAAATGCTTTTTCATACTGTGTTTGCAGGGTATGGTAGGAGATCTCAAGAGTGACGATGTTTTGAAAGTCGATGAGAAGGATAGCTTGTTTTTTCGAACGTTGGTCTATTTGGATATCGGGATGTATAAAAATCCAGGAGCAATCGGCGTTTGTTGGAGATTTTGTGGGAAAGGTGAAAATCTTTTTTTCTTTCGACAGCATTATGGCTGTTTTATATGGGAGAAATAATTTTTCCGCAATTGCTTTTTTTCTTCCTTCATAGGTCGTCCATGCCAACTCCCAGCAGGAATGCTTGATGATCTCGAGAGGCGTCTGTTTGACATAGTAGATGGCGTTTTTCTCCAGTACAATACTGGAATACTCAATCGCTCGCACGGGAAGGATCATATACGTGTCCTCGTTCGTTACATAATTTTCGATTAGGCTTGCTTCGTTTTCAGCTTGCTTGCGAATATCTTCCATAAGTGAATCAATTCCTTTCGTTTTTAATAGGTCATGCTTGAATGAATGTTTGTTAAATCTGAATGGAATGGAATTGGTGCGGTTTTGCTGGTGTTAGGTGTGATTGTATTGGCTGCTGGTGTAGATATGAAAGCCATTGGTGTAGTCGTCTGGGGGAGATGTGTATAAAAAGGTGGCGAATGTGTAGTTCTTATAAGAGGACGTGCGAGTAGCTTTGAATATGTGTAAAACTGGTTTGAATTGGTGAAATCAGTGACTGAATAGGTGCGATAAAAGTTAGAGACGTGTAGCTGACGAGATAATAGGTGTCTTTTAGAGCGACAGAAGTGAAGCTGATATTCGAATTAGTGCGATGTGAAGCTTTGCAGAACCATCATCCATTGCGCTCCCAATTCCAATGAAGAGAAAACTCCCAATTAACAAAGGAAAAAGACCTTCTTTTGAAAAACAGACCGTTGCCTGAGGATTTTCGAATAAGATAAACCAATAAATACCCCATACAAAAAACGAACGCCAACATACTGAACATGACGAAAATTGGCATGAATCCATTTTCTTTTGAAGGTCATAAATACAGAGGAATAGACGGTCATCTAAAGAATTGAAACAGAAGTAATTTTTTCCAGTAAATATTATAAAAAAAGAGCCATAAACAGCTCTTTTTTAGCTGGCAAACCAGCAGGGAGGATAATGGAGTTATGCAAGAGGCAATCTAGCTATCTTTTAACTCCTTCTGAAGAAATCGCCAACAACGAATTAAACGCTCCGTATAAGCCACCGGCTGCTTACTAATTTCAGGCAACACCGTCGTCTTCAACTTCTTCACTACTTCCAACTCCGCCTCCATCAATTGCAAGTCCTTCGAAACCGCATACTTCACCGGATATTTCGGCGTATCAATCAACCCCAGCAA
>DATGTY010000098.1:0-2633 GCA_035301605.1 Chitinophagaceae bacterium
AGAAAGGGAGAAAAGTAGCGTATATATTTGTGTTGCAGGCAATTTAACCTATGACACGTCCAAACATAAAATTTAAATAATAAAATGAAACATCCATGACAATAAAATTGACACACAGGGGGATGATTATTCGTCCCAACCAGTTACCTTGTTAAAAAAGAATAGGTATGAGCAAAAAAGAGGATAATAACATAGCATTTGAACAAGTAGTTGCCCGTGGTTGTGGAATTGACGTACATAAAAGTCTGATAGTTGCAACGATTAGGGGAATCGGCATAAAAGAAGAGACCAGAGATTACGATGGTTTTACGGAGTCGATAGAGCAACTGCGAGATTGGCTGTTAGAAAAAGGAATTACGCATGTAGCGATGGAAAGTACCGGCGTGTATTGGAAACCGATATACAACATATTGGAATCGGATTTTGAAATCCTCATAGTCAATGCCCGTCATATTAAGAATGTTCCCGGTCATAAGACAGATAAGAAGGATAGTAAGTGGATAACCAAATTACTGCTTAGTGGCTTGTTGAAAGGGAGCTTTATCCCTCCGAAGAACGTTCGTGAGCTTCGGGATTTAACGAGATACAGGCGCAAAATAATACAGCAAATTTCTTCTGAAAAGAATAGAATACAAAGGATACTGGAACCTGCCTGCCGGCAAGGCAGGGATGCTAATATTAAGCTATCTAGCGTAGTTAGTAATATGAGTGGAGCAACGGCTACCAAGATCATTAATACGATGATAGAAGGAGAGGAAGATATTGAAGTTTTATCGAACCTCCGTCATGGAAAGATGCAGGCGAGCAAAGAGGAGTTAGCTTCCTCATTGAAAGGAGCAATTACCGATCACCATCGTTTTATGCTTCGAACCATTAACGAGAGTATCCAGGAGAAGGAAAAGACAGTAGAGAAATTAGAAGAACAAATAGAACGGCAGATAAGAGCGAGCGAAAACACCTTGGATGCAGAACTCTTAACAATAATTCCCGGAGTAAGCGATGATGCAGCCCGAGATATTATAGCAGAATTGGGTACGGATATGAGTCAATTCCCTGATGAGAATCACTTGACTTCGTGGGCAGGAATGAGCCCCGGAAACAATGAAAGTGCAGGTAAAAAAAAAGTAGTCGAATAACTCATGGAGATAAATATCTAAAGGCATTAATTGTACAATGTGCATGGGCAGCGACCCGCACCAAAGGAACTTATTTGAGAAATAAATACGATAGTCTGGTAGTAAGAAGGGGCAAGAAAAGAGCTTTAATTGCAGTAGGACGTAAGATCCTGATAGCCGCCTACTTCATACTAAAAGATAAAGTTGAGTATAAGGAACTCGGAGGAGATTTTTTGGAGAAAAGGAATAAAGACAAGCAGATAAAAAGGCATCTAAAAAAGCTCAAGGAATTGGGAGTGGACGTAGATGTCAAAGAAGAAGCAGCATAAAAGGTCGATTTTTACTGGAGGTTGAAACATCTCGGAAACGAGAAACCCCGAAAATGAAACTGACATCAACGCTAAGCACACAGGAGTATCGCCATATTTGTCTGCAGAAGGCAAGAGAGCATGAAGATGAAATTTTAACTTTCTTAGCGTTTTAACTGCTTAAATAAAAAACGTAAACCTTAAATATAAACAGATGAAACGATTTGTCTTTCTATTATTGGTCACTCTGTTTTCTCTTTCCAATGCCTCTGCTCAATCAGGAGGGATGTTTGTATTGGAAGGACAAATTATTGGAGGGGGGGATAATCCTTTTGTTTATTTAGAATATAGAGATTTAAATAACCAAAACATAAAAGATAGCTGTAGGCTTGATGATGGTCATTTTCGGTTTACCGGCTTTATTAGTCAACCTACAAAGGCATATTTAAAGGCGAGAAGAGATATTCACAGGATATCCAATCCGCTGCTCACTTCTTTTTACCTTGAACCGGGATCTTTAAGAGGTCGCTTTCCCGGGCATAATTATAAAGCCGGAGCGATTACCGGTTCTAAGACGGAAAAAGAAAATATTTTACTGGAAAATAAATTGATCCCGCTTGACAAGAAAAAAGACGCTCTTAGAGAATCAATTGATTTAGCAAAAAAAGAACAGGATACTTTGCTAATACGGGAACTACACAAGAAATCGAAAAAGTATGCACAAAAGAGAATAGCAGTGTCTAAAAAGTTTATTTTGAATCATTTCAATTCCTATGTGAGTATTGAAAGGCTGGCAATTCTAATAAGTAGAGTGTCTATGGATTCAGTGACATCTCTGTATGAAAAGTTATCTCCTGAAATCCAAAATTCCCGATTCGGTCTTTGGATTAGAGATAAAATCAGTCTGACAACTCCTGGATCCTTAGCTCCTGATTTTACGCAAAAGAATATAGAGGGAGACTTGGTCTCTTTGCATGACTTTCGTGGTAAATATGTTTTGTTAAACTTTTGGGCACCATGGTGTGTTCCCTGTATAGAGGAAATGAAATATATGAAAAATCTAAAAGAAATATTAGGAAAGGGAGAATTTGTGATTATAGGCATCTCACTAGATAAGAATAGAGATAAATGGCTACATACTGTTAAAAAATATCAGTTGGATTGGATTCAATTGTCTGACCATAAAGGTAACGACAATGCAGTGGCTCTG